>JAZDIO010000173.1:0-2772 GCA_043804965.1 Candidatus Firestoneibacteriota bacterium
ATTATACTACTTAAAAATGTACCATATGTTTCTGACATTGAGAAAGATAAAATGGCAACAGGTTAGCTGGCAGTAGTAGCCGTCAATGCGATTGCCTCTTATTGCATGGATTGTCATTCCCGCTGGATATTAGAGGGAATCCATTGAATGTAGAATTTCCACAAGGAAGCCAAACCTCAAGGTTAACACTAATGAAGATAATATGTGTTCCCTTGATTTTTTAACTGCTTTAAAATAATTTCTATATCCCCTCCATCTCAAGTTTGTTTTCTTCAAGCCATTCATGGATTCTTTCTTTGGCTTTTTCATCCCTGTAGCTGTGCCAGCGGTTTTGTTCTTCCGGGTAGTTGTAGAGCACGTCCTTGAAGCGGCGGAAGGCTCCCTTGCCGTTCAGGGTTATGTAGAGTTTTTCCTGAAGCTGTTTGTCTATTACCGTATCGGCAAAATCCACCATTTCCTTGTATCCTTCGTTGGGAAACCTTTCAGGAATAGCTATAAAGCGCCCGGGGTTGCTGTCTATTTCGTCCCATGTCTTCTCAATTTTTTCTGTATCCATCGTTTCTTCAAGTATAAAAGCAATTTCCCCTTTTTCAATATCAAGGAAATACCTCTGCTCCATGGAGCAATCCTGAAATGCCGAAATGAGTTCTCCGGCACACACTTCTACTTTTCTGGGGACAGGCATTCTTTACCTCCGTTAAAACAGCCTCCTTGCATACGGTTTGATTGTATTTTTAATCTTAAAAAGGCTGGGATACACGTTTTCACGGTTTGAAAGCCTCCTTGAGCAAAGCGTTTTTTTCCCGGTTAGAGGTAAGGGAATCTGTTACCGAACTCTCTTTTTCGTTATGAAAAAGGGTTCAGCAACAGGCCCGGCAGATTCCGGTTTTTTATTATAACATTTTTTTCAGGTTAATCAAAAAGCAGAAAGGGGGAATTACATTTCCTTTCCGCTAATCCGCATTTAAAATAAAAAGGTGTTATTCTGTTTTATGCGGATTAGGGCAGTAATACCGAATCTATTTCGTGTATTAAGCCGTTGCCGCACTCGATGCCTGCCCTTAATATGGCGGAATTATTTACCCTTAAGCCGCTTGTTGTATCGATTAGCAGGCTCTTGCCTTCAAGTGTTTTTACGGTTTTTCTGCCGTCAACATGCTTTAAGTCGACCCTGGCCGGTATTATGTGGTACGCGATTACTCTTGTTAACAAATCTCTGTCTTTCAAAAGCCGTTTCAGCATTCCGGAAGGAGACAGTTTTTTAAATGCCTTTTCATTCGGCGCAAAAAGAGTATAAACAGAATTTGCGTTTCTTAATATATCAATAAGCCCTGTAGCCCTGAAGGTTTTTAAAAGTATATTAAAAGAACCGTTGTTCATTAACGTTTTTACTATATCCTTTTCTTTTATTGCTGTTTTCATGATGTGGCCCCCTTTATTATTGCGTCTGAAACGAGTTCAGGCTTAATCCGACCAGTGGGGTATTTTTTCGGATTTACTTCCCATTTTCCATGCTTTAACACTCCCCGGACAGATTTTCCTTTTCTAATTACAGCATATTAAAATATTGATATGGAGTCAATTGCCTTCAGGTAGCCTTTTACCGGGTTCATTTTTTAATCCGGCTTGATTTACTTTGTAAAAATGTATATCATAGTATTTATTATTGAAATGTGAAAGGGATTATAAAAATGAGAATTCTGGCTGTAATGGGAAGCCCCAGAAAAAATGGAATTACCAGTACACTGGCCAATGAAATCCTTGAAGGTGCAAGAGAAAACCATCATTCCCCTGAGGTGCTTTATCTGTCAGAATTGAAATTAGCGGATTGCAGGGGCTGCATGTCATGCAGAGAAGAATCTGTGTGCATATTTCGGGGCGATGACATTGGAGTATTGGAAGAAGCCGTAAAAAGAGCGGATTTGCTTATTCTTGCAAGCCCTGTTCATTGGGGAAATATTTCAGGTTTAATGCTAAAAGCAATTGAGAGGTTATTTGGATTCTTTATTATGGAACAGCCTTTGGGATTCCCGGTAAAGAGAAACGGAAAAGGCAAGAAAGCAATACTTGTAACATCCTGCAGTACTCCATTCCCGTTTAATTGGATTTTTAATCAGACGAGATCAGTGTTCAGCAGGTTTAATGAAATCTGCAAATACAGCGGAATAAGAATAATTAATAAACTCGCTTTGCCTGGAACTTTAACAAGAAAAGAGGTTCCTGCCGCTTTCATTGCAAAAGCAAGGAAAATCGGAAAAAATATTAAATAAACCACGTTTTTGCCTGTTTAGCAGATAGTTTATTAAAATCCATGCCGTTATATGATGCTCTTTTTAAAATTCTTCTTGACTTTTGATTAAAATTATATTATAAATTTAATAATAATTAACAAAAAATTATATTTTCCAATTTTGCAGCATTTATTATATAATTAAGGGGAGGTGAGTTTAATGAAAAAACCAGATGTGGTTAAGCAGGTGGCCGAAGTTTCGGGGTTAACTCAGGGAGACGCCAATAAAGCAATAAAATCTCTGGTAAAAGTTATTCAGGAGGCGTTAAAGAAGGGAGATGTGGTTTCGCTTTCTGGTTTGGGATCTTTCAGGGCCAAGTCAAGAAAAGCCCGTCAGGGAAGAAATCCTAAAACAGGTGAAATTATTCCGGTCCCTCCGGGAAAAAAGGTTTCATTTAAACCGACTACTACCTTGCGTAAAATGATTCAATAACCGGAGGTTTATTATCAGGAGCAGAATAGCTTTTTTTGTTTTAGATTAA
>JAZDIO010000174.1:0-2940 GCA_043804965.1 Candidatus Firestoneibacteriota bacterium
GGTATGGAGCTATCAATACACGTCCAAGAAATCTTATTTGATCAGCATCTTCATCAGGTGTTCTTATCGTTTCCGCCCTTATATACTCCTTCGTTTGAATTACCTCAAGGCCGTTCAGATCTATTACCGCTTTCTCAGCCATGCTTCCTCTTGATCTTATAATCCAATATTCTTTGTTCGCAAAAGTTATTTCTTTTTCTTCTTTGTTTATCTCATCCACTAAGAACAGCTCATCTCCTTTTTCATCACTCGTCCATTTACTCACCTTATACCTGTATTTTTCCGGCTGTATAGTTGCCAGTATTCTATTAAATCCGGCAACAGTGATATGGAAATCTTTCGAGTCTATAATCATCACTCTCTGCCTTGTTTCATCTTTTATGACTCTTTTTACCTTATCCCGTATATCCCAGCTATTTCTCATTACATAGATTCCGGATTCCGGGTACGCAATGCTTGTCTTTTCCGGCTCAAAACTGTTTTCCATATCCAGGCCGCCGAAGGAGACAAATCTGAAATCAGTCCTTTTATATATCTTACTGCCCCAATAGAGCCACTCTCTGACGTTCTGTTTACTGCTGTCAACAACTTCTGATATTGTACCGTCAGGATTACTGCAATACATTATGAACTCCAAGAGTTTTTCTGCCGGTTTAAATACTTCTTCAGGGATTTTAATGTCGTTTATTAAAGAGAGCCGCTCAATTTCAGTCAAAGTTTTCGCTAATTTTATAGGTTCTTTTTCAATATCACACCCTTCCGTATTTATCCGCTTTGCCAGATATTCTTTCAGCTTACTCCAGCCGCTTTCCAGGCCTTCTTTTGCTTTTGTGCTTTTTGGGAATAATATTCCGTACCTGATTAAAGATTCTAATTCTTTTAATTCATCTGGTTTTTCATCCTCAACGCTTACTTTACCGTCTAAGAGTAAATTTGCGCACGTTTCTATGGCTTTTGCTATTTCTTCTTTCAAATCTCCTTCATATATATAATAGATACGCGTAAAAGCTATAAGTATATCCAATATCCCTTTTTTACTTGGTCTTTTGCTTTCATCTATTTCTTTTACCTGTCCGATATATCCTTTAATTTCTCTTTCAAAATCCTTTAAGATTTTACTCCTATCGCTCCTATACGCCAGACACCAGGTTGACCAGTCTTTCAGCAGATCCACTGTTCTGTACTTTTCCATCGCATCGTACATTCTGAAGTCATCGACAACGCTTTGTTGTCTTTGTTTTTCAACAAAGGGAATATCGCAAGGCCTTGTAATCTCTGTATTTTCATCATAATCCGCCTTGTAATACGGATTTTTTCTCTTTTCCGCCGTTACTATTACCTCTCCTGTTTTTTCATTTCCTTCTGCTTCTATCAAAAAACTTATTTTCACGTTATTTTCATCACCGAAGGGCTGTTTGTAGTTCAAAATATGGCTGACCTGCCAGGCAATATCTTTACCTTTAAAAGTTACCCCTGTAATCTCATAGCCGTCTTTCATCGGGGTTCGTCTATCCATATAGTATATTTCTGTTACATCCTTGATTCCAAGACAGGGCATCCCTTTCGGCACCTTTGGTTCTTTATATACGACCTTCATCTCCATTTTATCTTCTTTAACTGCTTTTTCAAACTTTGACTCCATGCTTTTCGAAGTATCAAGCATATTAAACGTTGTTGCAAGCGCGTAACGCATTCGTTCACCGTGCGTTCCGAGGGGCATTACAAATTGCAGGTAACAATTTCTTGCCTGATTCTCCTTTTTCAATGCTTCCGCTTGATCGGCCATTAAAAAAGATCTGTGCAATGTATACGCCTGCGGTAATCCATAGTAGTAAGCTTCCGGCTCGATTTTTTCTCCAAAATGTTCAAAGGGCATAGCCTTCCACCCTTTATTCTCCCTGTCCCAGTCATCTACTTCAGTAACCCAGTCATCAAGATCCCTGTAATTTCTTTTATCACCCTTAAATGTATAATACTTTTTGACGGCTTCTACAAATTCAATATCAGTCAATATGTTGTTAGTCCAACCAGTATAGCCGGCATCCAATAAAACAGGATACGCTGAGTTATTAATTGTGAAGTTATATCCGTCTGCTATTTTTATTCCCTTTTCACCGAAAGACTCAGTCCAGATATTACCCCACAACTCCATGAATTTATCTTTTTTCCCAAGCTGAGCGTAAAGATCAAGCAAAGGAATCGTAGACGGCACCGTTGTCGCTCCGCCGGTCATAAACACCGCATTCCCTCTTCTTTTTTTGTAGAAATTCGGGAGTTTTTCAAAAACAAAGCTGACCTGTTCTGCGCACATATTTTTGCTCTTAAAATACTTCGCCAATTCCACCATTCTGCTGTCCAAGTAATTGATTCTAGAGTCACCGCTATGATTTGCTCTTTCCTCACAATAACTCTTAAAAAATTTTGCCAGATTGGCGTCGTACTTATCCGTATTTTGTTTCATTTCATTAAGAGAAACTATACTATAAATTAAATCAGAGCCCAGGGCGCTTAGCCTCAGCGCTCTTTTCTGTGGTTTTGGATTTGCAGGCTCGACATCCTCAGTCCTGTAATAGAACCTCCCTCCTTTCCAGCATACCATGTAATCACGGTTCCAGAAATCTGCCATTGTTTCAAGGATTGTAATGAATTTTTGTCTATATTCCTCATCAAGGTATGAAGCTATCTCTGAAAGCTCGTAAGCTCCGGCACCCCAGGCATCGGGAAACCCGGCTCCTTCGATAAGGTATTTTCCGTTACTCTGTGAATATGGGATGTCATGCTTGCCTTCGCTGTAGCCGTAATATTTCCCGTCTGCCGCCCTCATCACCTGGGTGGGGCTCCACGGTTTTCCGTTTTTATCGACGGTAGAGTCGTGAAAATTACAGAGCGTATCTATGAATTGGGGACGTAAAGTTTTTTAAGATAGGAAGAGCGTCGGGG
>JAZDIO010000175.1:0-2106 GCA_043804965.1 Candidatus Firestoneibacteriota bacterium
GAAACTAATTATTACTTTAAGTCCGCTTCAGACAAAAATTATTAACAATTAACTTAATAAAAATAATGGAAAACGAAAAGAAAAAAGAAATTAGAGCCGCATTATATCTTAGAGTTAGCACTGATGAACAGGCAAAAGAGGGTCATTACGGCCTGGATATCCAAGAAAAAGGCGGAAAATCGCTTTGCGATTCTTTAAAGAGTGAAGGTTATGTTTTGAACGAAAGCCATATCTATAGAGACGAGGGCGCGTCGGGCGGATTACCGGCGGAAAAACGGCCTGCATTAAAACAGCTTTTTGAAGACGCGAAGGAAAAACAGTTTGATATTGTAATCGTTTATAAGATTGACCGGATGGCAAGAGACTTGCGGATATTATTAAATATGTTGAAGGAATTAAAAGATATCGGCATCGGTTTCCGTTCCATAACCGAACCGTTTGATACCTCCTCTCTTTACGGCAACAGCATGTTGCAGACGATGGGCATGTTCGCAGAACTTGAAAGAGGAATGATTAGAGAAAGAACTAGCAGTGGGCGAGAATCTGCGGCAAGAAAGAATAAATGGGTTATGGGCTTAACGCCTTTCGGTTTTAAAAGAGATGAAAAAACAGGCGGGCTTGAAGTCATACCAGTGGAAGCAAGAGCCGTACAGCAGTTTTTCAGGTGGGTTGCAGATGAAAAAATGTCTTTACATGAAGTCCAGCGACGGGCGAATAACAGCATTCCAAAGCTTCCTGCGCCGAAATACAGAATTTATAAAAAGAGTACCCTCAACTACTGGCACAAAAGGACAATCAACCGGATTCTGGTAAACGAAGTATATACCGGCACCACCTACTTCCGAAAATACAAACGACCATTCCGGTACATTCAAAGTTTAACCGACACGGAACTTCAAAGGCCAAAAGGAGACTGGATTCAAATAACCGGCCCCCAAGTCATCACGCCGGAGTTGTTTTTACGGACACAGAAACAGCTATTGAGAAACAGGGAGCTTGCCAGAAGAAACCAGCAACGGGATTACCTGTTTTCTAAACTCATTTATTGCGGGGAGTGCGGATTTAAAATGTTCGGCGGATATCAACCCCCCAGAAAAGACGGAAACAACGGAACAAAATACTACCATGGCGTCTACAGAAAAGTTGGCGAACTCGGCGAAACCAAACGATGTCCGAGATGTAAACAATATGCAGAGGTTCGGCTGGAGCCGATCTGGGACACCCTGCAAGAAATCCTTAAGCACCCGAAAATCATATTTAATCCGTTGCAGGAGAATTTGGCAAAACGGGTTGATAAAACGGAGGTTGCCGAACAAATCCAGCGCGTTGAGCAGGAACTGAAATCATTGCAGGAGAAAAACACCCACCTTGATGAATTGTATCTGGACTGCCGGATGGCACCGGATAAATACAACCAGTATAGAAAGGAATACCAAACGGAAGCAGAAAACCTTAAAAATGAACGGCTAAAGCTAGACCAGTTCCTCCTGACAAAGAAAGAGCAAAAGGAACGTGAACAGTCCATCAAAAAAATGTATAATGCCATCAGAAAGCAACTGGACAAAACGACCTATAAAGAGAAGGCGGAAATTATCCGGTTGTTTATAAGCAAAATAAAGGTATTTGCCAAGGAAAATATAGCGGAAGTGATATTTCAGTTTTCAAATGAGCGGTTAATTCCAGTGCTTAATTCAGACACAAGTAATTTGCAGGACAACCGTCCTGGACGAGTTTCCGGAATTTGAGCGACGAGTAATAGAGGCCCTGCGCCAGCCCTTGGAAGACGGAATCATCAGCGTGGCCAGGGCAAGGGGGCATGTACGCTTTCCGGCAAGATTTATTTTAATCTGCGCCATGAACCCCTGTCCCTGCGGAAACCTGGGCTCAAAAACAAAACAATGCATCTGCGGACAGCACGACATTTTGCGCTACCAGCGGAGAATTTCCGGCCCGATTATAGACCGCATAGACCTTCATCTGGAAGTGCCTCAAGTTGACCATGAAAAATTATCAGACGACAGCCGTTATTCCGAATCGTCGGAAGAAATAAAAAAACGGGTAATTAGAGCGAGGGAAATTCAAAAAGAGCGCTTTAGCGGAAAAAAT
>JAZDIO010000176.1:0-3992 GCA_043804965.1 Candidatus Firestoneibacteriota bacterium
TCCTATCCAGAGGATTATAGGCCGGATCGTCGTCTAATTTATACACTCGTTCTTGATACCACTGATAAGTATTAAGCTTGTTAAAGGTGACACACGGCTGAAGAATATCCACAAAAGCAAAACCTCTGTGAGAAAGGGCAGCGGTCATTATTTTTTTGAGATGCCCCGGATCTCCGGCAAAGGCACGGGCGACAAAAGTACAGTTTAATGCGATTGCCAGGGCAACAGGATGCTCCGGCTCGTTAAAACTCCCAAACGGGGTTGTTCCGCTCTTCATCCCGGTATCGGTAGTAGGCGACGCCTGGCCTTTTGTAAGGCCATAGATCTGATTGTCATGCACAAAATACGTAATGTCTGCATTCCGTCTGATTGCATGGACAAAATGATTACCGCCTTCCGCATATGCATCCCCGTCCCCGCCATGAACTATAACTTTCATCTTATGATTAACCGCTTTAATCCCAAACGCCGCAGGTAAAGCCCTTCCGTGCAAACCATTAAAAAGATTACACTTCAGGTAATGAGGAAGTTTTGCCGCCTGTCCGATACCGGAAACCAGTATAACCTGCCAAGGTTCCAATCCTAAGTCAACAAGCGCTTCTTTTAAAGAGCTGAGTATTGCAAAGTTGCCGCACCCCGGGCACCAGGCAACAGAATCAGTGCTGTCAAAATCCGTTTTCATTACCATAAAACTCCCAAGTGCAAAGAAATTACAAAGTACAAATGACGAATGACAATATTTTGAAGGCGAAAACAACCTCGCCAATATTTTTGCGTTTTATTAAATATTAGCGGAATAGTTTTCCGCTTACCTAATATTGTCCTTTGTAATTCGTAATTTGTCATTAGCCGGCAACACTTCGTCATTTTAAAGTTTTTTAATAATATACTCCGCAGTAAGCGGTCTTCCGTCATATCTTAAAACTTTTTCTTTTATCTTTACTCCCGTATGGGCGGAAAACAAACTTGCAAACTGAGCGGTAGCATTGCCTTCTACGGCAACTATCTTTTTTATACTATTCAATGTGCACGGAAGTTTTAATTCCGGCAAGGGCCAAATCTCGGAAAAATGAAGCATTGCAGCAGGCACGCCTTTTTCATTCATAATATCCGCAGCTTCTTTTATCGCGCCGCAAGTAGAACCCCAGCCTAGGAAGAGAATCGAAGGGGCATTGCTTCCGATATATACAGGTTGTTTTATTTCTGCCGCAATTTTTTCAAGTTTATTCAGCCTCTTCTCCACCATTCTGTTTCTAAGACCGTCGCTTTCGCTGATATGGCCTTCTTCCGTATGTTCATCAGAATCATCGCAGACCACCTGATTAGGACAACCCGGGACTAAGCGGGGTGAAAATCCCGGTTCACTTAACGAGTATTTTTTATAAGTATATTGATCTTTCGGCCATATAAAATTCAGATTACCGCGATTTACAGGTTCTATCTCCAAATCAGCCGCATTAACTGTATAACTTGAATCATTAAAACACTGGTCGGTCAGAACAATGACCGGAACCTGATATTCTTCCGCAAGATTAAAAGCCCTGCTCATCACAAGAAAACTCTCTGCGGCATTACGCGGAGCAAGTATTATTTTCGCAAACTCGCCGTGTCCGGAATATAAAGCAAATTTTAAATCACCCTGCTCAGTTCTTGTGGGAAATCCGGTAGCCGGACCGGGACGCTGTGAAAGTATTACCACAACCGGTGTTTCCGTCATTCCTGACAGGGAAATACCTTCCGTCATAAGGGCAAAACCGCCGCCGCTTGTGGCAGTCATAGCCCTGACCCCGCCATAAGAAGCTCCGATTACCATATTTATAGCAGCTATTTCATCCTCGGCCTGCTCGCAAATAATCTCATATTCATTCGCCTTTGCAGCAATATATTCCATTACCGCCGTAGAAGGAGACATGGGATATCCCGCATAAAATTTCACACCGGAAGCAATTGACGCAAGAGCAAGAGACTCGCTTCCTGTCATAAAAAGCCGTTTTCTGGAAACAAGCGGAACTTTTAATTCAAAGGACATCGCTCCTGAACTAGCAGAGACATAATCGTATCCGGCCTTCACCGCATTAATATTATTGGTTATTATTTCTTCGCCCTTCCCTGAGAACAGCCCTCTGATAACATTATTGCAGGCTGTTACATCCCATTTAAGAAGCGCCAGGACCGCGCCGGTCGCAACGGAATTAACCGTTATTTTATTTTTTCCGGCTTCCAAAGCCAGGCGTTCAAGCGGAACCGAAAAAAAACAGGATTCCGTTTCCTCGAATTTTATCTTCTCGCCGTCATAAACAACTACACCGCCTTCTTTAAGTTTTTTTAAATTTCCAAGTATAGCCTTACGATCCAGCGCCACAAGAATATCAAAAGAATAAGAAATTGAGCTGACCGCCGTACTTTTTACCCTGATAATTGAAGCATTTGACCCTCCGCGGATCCTCGACATCAGGTCATGATAAATATAAACGAAAAAACCCGCCCGCGAAAAAGTCTTCCCCAGAGCAAAAGAAATAGACTGCATCCCCTGTCCGGCCGCGCCGGCTATGGCTATCTCAACATCATTTATCATTTTTTTTCATACAAACCTTATGGATATCCCCTTCATTTTACTGCTTTTTCTTTTTCAGATTTTTTTCAAATTTCAAGTTCTCAATTTCTCATCAGATATTTAAACGCTGACAGTGTTGCTTTCGCTCCGTCCCCAGCCGCAATTATTATCTGTTTTTCGGGAACATCTGTAACATCCCCTGCTGCAAATATTCCAGGAACATTTGTTTCGCAGGAATTATTTACTACTATTTCATTTAATTCATTTTTCTCAAGAATTCCGGCAAACTCAGAATTTGGAATCAGACCTATCTCAACAAAGACCCCCTGAAGAGGAATTTCTTTGCTTTTCCCGTTTTCACTTATAATAATGCCGGAAACTGTTTTTTCTCCGGTTATTTTTTCAACTTTCGCGCCATTAATAATTTTCACATTTTTCGCTTCTTTTAATTTTTCCCGCAGCACCTTATCCCCGCCGAGCGACGGCTTATTATTTATCAAGTAAACCTGTCCTGCGCTTTTCACAAGCTGAAGCGCGGCATCCAAAGCAGAGTTCCCGCCTCCTATCACAGCCGTATCTTTACCGGAAAACAACGGGCCGTCGCAGGTAGCGCAATAAGAAACCCCCCTGTTTTTAAGCTCTTTTTCTCCGGGGACATTTAATTCATTGCTTCTTTTTCCTGACGCAATAATAAGAGTTTTCGAGAGATACTCCCCTTTTTCCGTTTTTACCTTGATAACATCCGCTTGCTTTGAAATATCAAAAACAATTTCGTTTTCTTTTATGGGAAATTTATATTTTCTGAGATGTTCTTCAAATTTCACCGTAAGTTCAGGACCGGTCACAAACTGATAACCGGTGTAATTCTCAATATCCCCGCTCCAGGCCGCCTGCCCCCCGATATCTCCGGTTAAGAGTATAAAATTAAGTTGTTTTCTTGCAGCATAAACCGACGCCGTAACTCCTGCGGGCCCTCCGCCTATAATAATTAATTCATATACGCCGTTAGCTTCCATGCAAAACCCCATTGGAACAGCTTTTCTATAAAATCAAAACCCGGAACTCTTTTTACTTCTATTAGGCCTAAGCCCCTTTTGCAAGAGGCTTAATATAACTTATCTATTTCTTTTTTCCTTTTTTCGCTTTCTTCTTTCCTTTTTTCGCTTTCTTTGCCACAGTTATATCCTCCTTTGGTAAAACCCTTTACAATAGAGCAAGCTTAACCATTAATGTAAGTTATGGCAGAGGGCAGCGAGTGACGGGGTTCGGGTTCATTTTTACCGCAGCCCGTAACTCACTACTTTACCTCTTCAAACATATCTTTTGTTACTCCGCACTGGGGGCATACCCAGGTATCAGGGATCTGCTCAAACAAAGTTCCGGGGGCTATTTTACCGTCCGGGTCCCCCTTTGCAGGATCATAAATATAACCGCAAAC
>JAZDIO010000177.1:0-5944 GCA_043804965.1 Candidatus Firestoneibacteriota bacterium
GATAAGGATACAATTATTGTGACTATGCAGAAAATAAGTATAAATTGCGGCACGCTGTTAATTTCCTTAAGATCATTCGCGCTTAGAGAATGGTGCGTCGCTTCTTTCTGTTCCATTAGAAATTTTTTATTTACAAACAATACATAAGAGGCAATAATTCCAAAGAGCACCGAAAAAGCCAATCCGGGAAGACCAAAGAATTTTATCAGGATTGCCGCAATAAACCCTCCGATTGCATAGCCGCCCGTTCCTCCCGCCAAAAATATGGATATGGCCAGGCTTCCTTTATTCTTATCCAGGTTTTTGGCTATATGCGTCGCTTCGGGATGAAACATTGCAACACCAATACCGCCTATTATTAAAAAAAGGACCATTAAGCCGTAACTTGGCATTAGCACAGCCGTACCCACGAACAATGCGGAAAGCAGCGGAGACAGATATATTAAATATCCTTTTGCTTTATCGTAAATATGCCCGAAAAAAGGCTGGGGTAGATTTGTAGAAAGAGACAATATAACACCTAAAGATCCTGCCAAAGCAACCGAAAAATTATATTTTTCTATAAGGAACGGAACCGCAAGAGGTATAAAAGCAGTATAAGAATCCGTAATGATATGGGTAAGCGTAATTATTGAAAGCTTGCGTCTGTCTAAATTCATTTATGAGTGCGTTTCTTTTTCCAGCCCTTAACATGTTCTTCCACTTCTAAAAGTTCGGCTTGGATCTTTTTAAGACGGTTCGCCAGAGGATCCGGAAGATCAGCATGGTTAAAGCTGATATTCGGGATATACTGCCCCTTTACCTTGACAACTCTGCCGGGAACACCTACAACGGTAGAATGCGGAGGAACTTCTTGCAAAACCACAGAATTGGCACCGACATAACTCCCGTCACCTATTTTTATATTTCCAAGAACTTTTGCTCCGGAACCTACAACAATATTATTGCCCAGGGTAGGATGCCTTTTCCCTTTTTGTTTCCCCGTTCCGCCCAGGGTCACACCCTGAAAAAGCGTCACATTGTTGCCTATAATAGTGGTCTCCCCTATTACAACTCCCATACCATGATCAATAAAAAAACCCTTGCCGATCCGCGCCCCGGGATGTATCTCTATTCCGGTAAAAAATCTGGAGATCTGGGAGATGGCTCTGGGAAAAAACGGAATATGAAGCCTCCACAGAAAACTGGCTATTCTATGGAAAAATATTGCATAAAGGCACGGGTACAGCACAACATCGAATATGTTGGCCGCCGGATCTTTTTCAAGTATAGCTTTAATATGGCTTATCATAGTATATACATTCTACTACAAACAGGAAGGTAATTCAATTAAGGAATGATATAACACTTACGGCTTTTTCTCTCGTCTTATCTTTATCTTAAGATGCAGTTGTTTCCCGGGACCTAAATTAAATATTTTTTCCATGCCTCTTTTGTCGTAAATCAGGGGCATCATGCTTCCCAGTTCTCTAAAGTTACCGAAGTCCTTCAGACGTTTCAGACAGTTAACCAGAGAGGTTCTGCACTTCTTCTTTGTCAAAAGCGGCAAACCATGCCCCGGGAGCAGTAGATCCGGCTCCAGCTTTTTCATAAACCTCACGCTTTCTATGAATTTTTTAAGATCAGAACCCCACAGCGCGTTGTACCAGCCCACAATTCCCCTGCCGGTTCCCGGCTGGTCGCCTATTGCAGTATCTCCCGAGAATAACACTTTCTTTCCGTCTATTTTACTTTCAAGACAAATGCCGTCCGGCGTATGTCCAGGCACACTATAAATTTTAAAAGAAAGCCCGCCTACTTTTAAGGTGTCACCGTTCTTAAGATATTTATCCGGTTTAAGAAGAAAAAAACTTCCCTTACCTGCGTACACTGCAGCCTTAAGGAGCTTTTTTAAGATCCAGGTATTAGCCGTATGATCAAAATGATCGTGAGTTATAATAAGTTTTTTTATCTTTCTGAAATCCAGACCTGCGGAAGATATATTCTGCTTTAGTTTAAATAAATTAAAACTCTCCCCGTTATCCACAAGAGCCATTTCTGTGCCGCCGTCAACAAGATAAATATTGCAGTCAAATTTAGCAGAAAGCGGCTGAAGACCGCCCCAAATTCCTCGGCCAACAAGGTATATTTTATCGCAGACTTTTATATGGTTCATTTAAAATTTACTTCTAATTGCTCTGTAAAAAGGCCTTCTTCATCATTTTTCCCCATGGTCCTTATTTTATACCAGTACTTATCACCCTTTTTAACGTCTATATCAGAAAAATCAGATTTAAAGACCTTTCGGTACTTTTCAAAATCACCATTTTTTTCTTTTTTATAAACCAGATAATAGCCGACATCCTTGTCCGCAACCGGCTCCCAGCTGAGGACAACGGATACTTTTTTTATTTCTGATTTTAGTTTCTGAGCACAAACAAGATTAGTTGCAGAAGCAGTAACTTTATCTCCCTTGGAAGAAATATTCCCTTCCTTATCAAAAGATTTTACATAATAATCATACAAAACATTATTTTTAACGTCTTTGTCCTCAAACTCAAGTATATCGGATTTCACCTCTGCTTGCAGAGAACATTCTTCGAAACCGCTTAGCGACTTAAAAACCCTATAACCGGAAATTGAAGCGTTTTTCTGCTTTCCCCAGGTAAGATGGATCCTTCCGTTTCCCGGCTCAGCTTTTAGATTTTCTATGGAGGGAAGTAAAATTGAAGTTGTTTTAAACCTCCCCTCTTTTACTTCACTATTTTTATACATGTCTGTAAGCGTTACTTTAAAATAATACTCGGTATTTTCCTTCAATTTCGAAACGTCAACACGGTGTTTAAGCGTGGAAAGTATATCATTTTTTATAGCAGAACAGGAAGCATTCTCGCCGTATTCAATCTTCATATCCGTAAATTTGTCTGATTCCGCTTTTACGGTTATTTCACTTGTAGGGAAACTCTCTTCATGCTCAAAAGAAAGAGATATAAATTTTGCCGGAACAATATCTTTTATTTTTTTTATGTTATTCCCCACCGGGTTATATATCGGATCTCCGACCATACACATCATCCATTTTAATGCCGGCGTCGCATAATATGCAGACTCGGCAAAATTCGCTCCGTTTAATAAATTTTTATAAAAAATATCGGCTTTTGTAAAAGTGTGCAAATAAGGCTCTGACACCGTCCCCATAGCGGCAGTAATCCCCCTCTTAAGCGCATTGGCAACCCAATTTGCTCCGCCTCTTGGTGAAAGGCATGAAGCTGAATCAAGATGTATTCCTACAGCCCCAGGTTTCCACTTGAAAGCATCATTGTAATGATTGTACTTATACCAGCCGTAATACCAGAGAGCCTCGGGGCAATCTCCTTCTCCATACTCTTCTCTACCCTGTTCTAAGTCGCTTCCATAACCTTTTGCTTTGGAAAGTTCGTAAGCTTTCTCTATTTCCAAATCCGTTTTATATTGTTCCGGTTGAGACTGGGTATATCCATTTTGATCAAAATAACCTTTACCGTATTTTGGAGAAATGTTGGCTTCTCCGTATATTGCTCTATCCACCAATCCCTTGGCTATTTCTATATTTACTCCGTCAAGACGTGTTACTAAAAACTGCCTGCCATTTGAAGAGAACCTTCCCGAACGCCGAAAGAAAGGGCTTTTCTCGCCATTATACCCAATAACACTTCCGGTCTTCTCATTGAATTTCGGAGGCTGTAATTTTGAATTTATTTCATCAAAAGGGAAACACAAAAACGAATCAAGAGAATAAGAAGTTCCGTTAATATCAAGTTTAAAAGGCATCTTGAATGTTAAAACTATATATGAAATTCTCCCGCTAACTGTTTTTCTGACAGGTTCAAGAATACTTTTTTTATATGTTTCAAGATTTACCGAAGTACTCTCTTTAGATATAACATGGCAAATATTACCTTGCGGAACTCCTCTTTTTGCGGCATAATAATTTCCCACTTCCATCGAGGCCGGAAAAGCGTCATTTACAACCACAAGCACCTTCTCCCCTTCGCCGCTGTAAATATAGACGGACGTTAAAAAGATCAAGAGTTGTACAAGTATTTTATTACGAAGCTGCAATCCTATCATTATTTCTTTCCTTTTCTTAATAATCTAAAATATCTTTTAAAATTCTATCACTTTACACTGCAAAATTCAAATTAAAAGGGAAAGGACATCTCTGCATATTACTCTCCGCTTCAGGAGGACAAAAATACTGACTACAATAAATTTTGAGGCCTATAAAACCTTTGACTTTTCTCCCGTTTTCCTATAAAATACATATGTTTAAATCATTCCTAAATCATCGCAGAAGGAGCTCTTTTAATGAACCAGGCAACTTTAGTACTTATCAAACCGGACGGCTTGAAGAAATCCTTAACAGGAAACATTCTTACCCGTCTTTCCGAAACAAAACTTGAGATAGTCGCCACCAAGATGGCAAGAGTCAGCAGGGAGCTCGCGGCAGATCACTACAGACACCTGAAAGACAAACCCTTTTTTGACGATGTTGTAAAATACCTCCAGGGAGAATTTCATGACAGGAGAAAAGTCATGGCCATGGTTTACTGGGGCAACGATGCCATCAAAAAAGTAAGAGATATAGCAGGCTCTACAAATCCTGAAGAAGCCGATCCTGTTTCTATCAGAGGTTCTTACGGCAGAATTACAACACACGGTGTTTTTGAGAATGTAATCCACGCCTCCGGAGACGAAAAAGACGCGGAACGCGAAATAAAACTCTGGTTTAAACCGGAAGAAATAATAGTGGATCTTTACCCTACAAAAGAATCCGTAATAAAAGACTTGAAAACAAAAAGCTGGGCTTAATAACTCGGTTTCAAATTGAAATTATCAAAATTTCTTAACAGGAGGAACGAAAATGCCTTTAGTATCAAGCACAGAATGGTTGTTAAAAGCTCAAAAAGAGAAGTTCGGAATCGGCGCCTTTAACGCCAACAATATGGAATTTGTTGAAGCGATAATTGAGGTGGCAGAAGAAGAAAAAGCCCCGGTAATAATACAGGTAAGCCAGGGGGCAATAAAATACGCAGGCCTTGAAATGGCAACTGAAATGGTAAAGACAGCAGCAAATCTTGCCTCGATCCCGGTCGTTCTTCACCTTGACCACGGTACGGACTACCTTCAGAACGTAAGATGCTTAAGAGCCGGCTTTACTTCTTTAATGTTTGACGGTTCCGCTCTTAGCTTCGAAGATAATGTCAAGATGACTGCAAAAATCACTGAAATGGCGCATGCCTGCAAGATCCCTGTGGAAGCAGAACTTGGAAAAGTACTTCAAATAGGCGATAACAATTCAGCCGAAACCATAGAAAAAGCAATGACCCAGCCTGATGAAGCGGTAAAATTCGTAGCAGCAACAAAAATAGACTCTCTCGCAGTCGCTATCGGTTCCGTCCACGCAATGAAGGACAGAACTGCAAAGCTTGACATCCCGAGATTAAAAAAGATCAGAACATTAATAAACATACCTTTGGTACTTCACGGTTCTTCCGGTGTAGATCCGGATTCCATCAAGGAAGGTATTGCAAACGGACTTTGCAAAATCAATGTCGCCACCCAGCTCTCGGTTGCATTTGTACAAGCTGCAGGCGCCACATTTAATAAAAATCCCGCAGAAAAAGATATGAGAAAGATCCTCCTTCCCGGAAAACTCGCGGTTAAAGAGAAAGTCAGGGAATATATGGGCTTCTTCGGCTGTAAAGGCAAAGGAATAATCGCCGGAGCCAAATCGGGATTACAAGCGTCAGAGATAAAGCATCACGAGTAAGCGCTAAAATCGAAATTAGGGACTGATATTATGAAAGGGCTACCTCGGTGATACAATTTAGTGTAAAATTGTATTGACCGAAACCAAATCAGAGCCCGCTACGGAAATAGCGGCTGGAGGTAACCCTTATGGAAAAAGTATATCATATCGGAG
>JAZDIO010000178.1:0-11270 GCA_043804965.1 Candidatus Firestoneibacteriota bacterium
CGACATTAAACTCAGTAAAATAATCTAAAAAATATAAAAAAAATTATTTTTTAGAACAGACTTTTTTTCTTGACACAAACTACATATAGTAGTATATTAAGGCCGTCGTACAATAGGTAGTATTGTTTTATGAAATAAAAAATTTGACAGCCGAGAAAAACGGCGAGTTTTATAGGGGTGACAGTATGATTCAGAAAACGTTTTTGGATGAAGAATCCAAAACAAACCAGGAAGGAGCAAGGAAAGAAGAAAAGAGCAAAAAGAAATTACCGGAACTGAAACTTTCTCCAAATTCTTTGACGGTCCTTAAGAAGAGATACTTAAAAAGGATCAGCGACAAGGAAACAGAAAAACCAGAACAGATGTTCTGGCGTGTCGCAGAGAATATCGCGCAGGCGGAAAGAAAATATACTCCGATGATGTCTTCTGATAGACTCAGAGAGATTGCGGAAGAATTCTACGCACTCATGGTAAATATGTACTTCCTTCCCAACTCTCCGACGCTTATGAACGCCGGCAGAGACTTGCAGCAGCTCTCCGCGTGTTTTGTGCTTCCGGTGGAAGACAAGATGGACGGAATATTTGAGTCAATAAAAAATGCGGCGCTCATTCATAAGAGCGGCGGCGGGACAGGTTTCTCTTTCTCAAGGCTCCGGCCGAAAGACGACAAAGTAAAATCCACAGGCGGGGTTGCCAGCGGCCCGATTTCTTTTATGAAAGTTTTTAATGCAGCCACCGAAGCCGTGAAACAGGGCGGCACCAGGCGCGGCGCAAATATGGGAATTCTTTCCGTAGAACATCCCGATATTTTAGAGTTTATCACCGCCAAACAAAATAACGGCGAACTGAATAACTTTAATCTCTCTGTTGCCCTCACCGATAAATTCATGGACGCGCTTTCCAAGGACGAAGAATACGACCTTTTAAATCCGCATACCAGAACTCCGATGAAAAAATTAAAAGCCAAAGATGTTTTTAACCTGGTGGTGGTGGATTCCGCATGGAAAAACGGCGAACCGGGTATCATTTTTATAGACAGAATAAATGCCGACAATCCGACTCCCGCGCTGGGAAAGATTGAAAGCACTAATCCCTGCGGCGAACAGCCTCTTCTTCCTTATGAGGCCTGCAACCTGGGTTCCCTCAATATGGCAAGAATGATAACGCATCAGAACGGCAAAGCGGAAGTTGATTATAATCTTTTAGGGGAAACCATTAAGACCTCTGTCAGATTCCTGGATGATGTCATAGATATGAATAAATATCCTTTACCGGAAATAGACGCCATGGTGAAATCAAACAGAAAAATAGGCCTTGGCGTTATGGGTTTTGCGGATATGCTTATTGAACTCGGCGTATCTTATAACTCCGAGGAAGCGCTTAAACTGGGTGATGAGGTTATGACGTTTATAGATGAAGAATCCAAGAAGGCGTCCTCGGTTCTGGCAAAGGAAAGAGGGCCTTTCCCGAATTTTGATAAGTCGATATACGGTAAGTATACCCCGATCAGGAATGCCACCACGACGACAATAGCTCCCACCGGCACACTTTCTATTATTGCCAATGTCAGCAGCGGTATAGAGCCGATTTTTGCCATTTCCTACATAAGAAATGTCATGGACGGCACAAAGATGATAGAAGTTAACTCGTTATTTGAAAAAACCGCCAGAGAAAGGGGTATTTTTTCAAATGCCTTGATAGAAAAGATAGCCGAGAGAAATACTCTTCACGGAATGGATGAAATACCCGAAGATATTAAAAAAATCTTTGTAACCGCGCATGACATAACGCCGGAATGGCATGTTCGCATACAGTCAGCCTTCCAGAAATCCGTGGATAATGCGGTGAGTAAGACCGTTAATTTTCCTCATGAAGCTACTAGAGATGATGTCAGAATGGCATATGTTCTTGCATATAAAGAGGGTTGCAAAGGCCTTACTGTTTACCGCGACGGGAGCCGTGATGAGCAGGTTTTAAGCACCGGGGCCACCTCTACTTCTGAGTCTGTACCTGTGACTACCTCTTCTATTGCAAAAGAAGGACGTGAAAAAATAATTCCTCGTTCAAGGCCGTCTATGACCATGGGTGTTACCCAGAAAGTAAGCACCGGCTGCGGCAGTTTGTATGTTACTATTAATTCCGATGAAAAAGGCCTCTGCGAAGTATTTGCCCAAATGGGTAAATCCGGCGGTTGCGCCGCTTCCCAATCTGAAGCTGTCAGCCGTTTAATTTCCCTCACTCTGCGAGCCGGCATAGATATAGAAGCAGTACTGAAACAAATTAAAGGTATTCGCTGTCCCTCTCCTCTCTGGGACAAAGGCAACATGGTTCTTTCCTGCCCGGATGCTATCGCTAAAGCAATAGAAAGATTTATTCAGTCCGGCGGAGTCACAAAAGCCGCCGCTTCTGCCAAGCTAAACGGGACTGTAACACTTCCAAAGAAGAATGATTCAGAATACCTCTCGGCAAAAATAACGAGCGGCACCAAAGAACTGGCGGGTATGTGTCCGGACTGCGGTAATATTCTTGAGTACGTCGAAGACTGTGTGCTTTGCAGATTTTGCGGCTACTCTAAATGCGGCTGAAACTAAATACGACCAACAAGCATATTTTCGTCATTTTACAGGGTTTCTTTTTATATTTACTTTTGACATAACAGCTGCGGATTTCTTATACTTAAAACTCAATGCAGCTTCAAGAACCATTGCTATTATCCAGCTTGTATCCCACGGGTTATAACCGCCCCGCCACCCCTGCGCGCCAAATTTAGCACCCATATAGCCGAATCTTCTAAAGTGTTCTTTAACCTTTTTCGGATAGGTCTCCAAGTTCTTATTAAAACTCCATTTTGTCTGAAAAAACTGTTCACCCTGCCTGCCCGGCTTATCGAAAAACCAGTCGCCGGTTCCTTTTGAAATACCATGAGACCATGCTTCGAAAATTGTTTTTCCCATTGACGCAAATATTTTATTTTTTGTCTTCCTGCCAAACTCATACATTTCATGCGCCGGGAAAAATACATCCAGATGCTGATTTTCAACGCTCACCGAGGGCCATCCTGTAGTAATAAATTTATGGGCTTCGCAGATGCTCCCCTTTCTGAAGCCCGTATGCCAAAAATAAACCCAGGTTAGGAGCCAATCACCCGATATTTCCGCCCACCTTTTATATTTCTGCTTGCAGGTAATATAATATAAATCGCATGCAGACACAAAGAACGGAACTGCCGCCTCTTTATCCTCACAGCCTGCATCAAGCGTAGCTTTTGAGAACGGTGTATCAAATTTATCGCCGCCTATTTTCCAGTACTTTTCCAGCATTTTTTCAGCAGCTTTAAGATATTTTTTATTTTTTGAAACCTTATATGCTCCGAGAACGGCACCTATACAGGCGGTACCTGAAGAGTTCACTTCTTTTTTGGCAGGACTGCCGTCATTTAACCACATAATCGGAGGAATCCCTTCAGGTAAAAGCGCGTTTTTAGATATAAAAAATCCCGCAGCAGCGTAAAGGCTGTCAAGCCATTCTATTGGAACTTTTATGCCGTTTTCTTGAAAAAGCAGGATAAGCTTTGAAAAATTCCAGAAAGTTTCTCCGAGCGCCCGGGAAGATAACCGCTCTTCCGGAAAATGTTTTTCCCCTTCCCATTTTTGCTCTTCAATCAGGTATCTATTGTAATGCAGGCCTTTTATCCGGGTACTGCTTTCCTTTAAAAAAAACTCCGCGCATTTTACCGCTCTTTCAACCAGTTCTTTGCGTTTTGTTTCAATGCCTAACTTAGCGCTACAGTAAGCCAGCCTGAAAGACTGGCCTGTCCAACCCCAAAGATAATATGGACGTCGAAGATAAATGTTATCCGGAGTAACAGTTAAAAAACCCGCGGAATGTTTTTCTTCATGCCATCTTTCATTCAAGGCAAGCGCTTTCAGCTTTACCACTTCATCCAGGGTTAACGCAGGCGTCGTTTTTGGCCTGAATATCTCATAACCGGTTTTTATAATGTCCCTAAACCCCTGCCCGGCGCTTTCAGGCTCCCCAAAACGTATGACAAAATCTTTTTTAATTTTATTGCCGCATTTAAAATTATTATAACCGCTCTCAATATGAACGCTTTCATTCTTCGCGCCGTAATTTTTATCCTTCTTGCCGTTAAACGAAACTATTCCCGACGCTGCCACAAGCTCAACTCCGGATTTGTCCGGTCTATTAACTCCCAATGTCCATTCGTAAGCTCCGGAGTTTGGAATAGAAAAAAGCGACACAAAAAGGGTTTTTCCGTTTTCAATCCATTCGACATTTGCGCAAGGCACAGGATACCGCGTTTCTTCCTCGATAAACGACTCCCCGATCCTTCTCGCAAAATGAGGCGCAACTCTATCCGCCTCTACCGCGGGATTGTTGTTATAAATGTTCATCGGAAGCGTTACTTTTTCCGTTTTAATATCATATTTTATTTTCAGGACAAACGCAACAGAGGCATTTTTCACGTTTTGCATCACTTCCCATTCCACGGAGCAAGCAAGCATATCTCCTTTAAAAATAAACTCCGTTCTTGTTTTTAAAAAATTCCCTATTCCTAATATTAACAGCGTTTTTCCATTGTTCCCGAATTTAATAAAACTGAATTTTTCCCGCTTAAGGCTCCACGGCTTACCGGCCGTATATTTCATCATTTCGGCATAAGAAAACACCAAAGATTTGCCGGCAGTAAAGTACGTCAGCAATATGTCCCCTTTAACAAGCTCTGCTTTAAGGGATTGCATACCGTTTTTGCTTTTTATTTTATTGTTTGCTATGAACATTATGTTTTTTCCTCTAACTAATCTATAAAGTTATTACGTTTATGAACCTCTCCGAGCTTACGCACGGAGTTTCGACGATAGGTAGATTTTAATTATTCATGCCAAATTCATCCCACGAGCTCACGAGTTCTGAGCTGTTTTCTTTGGCATAACGTCATAAAAATTAAACGCCTTATCGAACTTCGTCCGAAGAATTATAAGATAGATTTTCCTAGGCACACAAATCAGATTAAAAAAACGGTCCGCCTTAACTTTCTTTCAGCCATTTGTGATTGGGGTCGTCTTTTGGCCTGAGCAACCTGTTATTTCCGGCGAGGATCCAAAGATAATATACCCTGTAACCCGGTGCAGCTGCTACAGGATGATAGCCTCTTGGAATTACCACTAAATCATTATTCCTTAAAACGTACACTTCGTTCAATTTGGAATCATCGGTGTAAACCCATTGAATGCCAAAGCCTTGAACGGGATCTATCTTAAAGAAATATGTTTCTTCGTGTTTTGATTCATGAGGCATGTCCTCTTTTTCATGCCTGTGAGGCGGAACGCTGGACCAGTTACCGCAAGGAGTCATTGTTTCGCCTACAAGAATCTTGTCCCCGGCTGTCGCTTCATATACTATATCGTACACATCTCTTTGCCAGTTATCCTTGCCGACTCTTCTTCTTCTTACCATATCAGGAGTAATCAGCATGGGACTGCCCTTGGCTTTGCTTTTTACGGCGCAGACGGCAACTTCCAGATCGTTTGAAACCGCCTGTATAACAAACTTTGAGCCGCCAGGGATATAGACAGAATATGCTTTTCCTTCAAAAACATTTTTTCTCTTACCAATATTTTTGTAGCTCTTATCGTCAACCAGGACATTACACTTGCCGCCCAGAATAACGATTACTCTCTCCTGGGTTTTACTGCTATTTTCGTATTTCTGGTTCTTCCTTAATTTTAAAACAGAAAAATCTATATTTTTTGTATTCTTTTTCCCAACCGATACAATATTGGTAAATCCCTTTTCGATTTTCTTTCTATAGAGCAAATTTTGTTTTGCCATAACGCACCTCTTTTTGTTTTTATTCAACAATTTCTTTAATATTTACATTAATTTCCCTGACGGCGAGACCGGTCATGGCCTCTACGTTATCTCTCACGCTTTCCTGAACTTTTGCTATTATCGCAGGAACATCAAAACCGAATTTTACGTTTACAACCATTTCAATCCAGACTTCTTTATCTCCGATTTCCACTCTGACACCGGCGCCAGGTCCATTCTTCGAAAAGCCCAGTGCTTCCGAAAACCGCACGGCTAAACCCTGATGCAGCCCGAAAACACCGTTAATCTTTTTCGCAGAAATCGCAGCAATCGAAGCAATGGCATCATCGGATATTCTGACAATACCGAGTGTATTTGCGGAAGTATCATTGTTCTTCATTATCATAGTCTATTTCCCCAGAAAGGTTTCTACAAAACTCGTATTAAACTCGCCTCTTCTAAATGAAGAGTTCATCATTACTTTTTTATGGAACGGAATCGTGGTTTTAATCCCTTCTATCACAAACTCGTCAAGAGCTCTTGCCATTCTGTCTATCGCTTCCGTCCTGTTATCGCCGCAGGCAATAAGCTTTGCTATCATGGAGTCATAAAAAGGAGGAATACTATAACCCGCGTATACCTGCGTATCCAAGCGGATTCCTATACCGCCCGGAACTATAAATTGTGTAACTTTTCCCGGAGACGGGGTAAACCCTTTTTCGGAATCTTCAGCGTTAATACGGCATTCAATCGCATGTCCTCTGAAGTGAAATTCTTTTTTAGAAAAGGAGAGTCTTTCTCCAAAAGCAATCTTAATTTGTTCTTTAATAAGATCCACTCCCATTACGGTTTCTGTAACTCCGTGTTCCACCTGTATTCTGGTATTAACTTCCATAAAATAGTATTTATTGTATTTGTCCAGAAGGAATTCCATAGTGCCTGCATTTGAATAATTCACTGCTTTTGCGCCTTTAATTACAGCTCTTCCCATTTCTTCTCTTAATTTCGGATTCATAGAGGGAGACGGAGCTTCTTCTATAAGTTTCTGGTGCTTTCTTTGCACAGTACAGTCTCTTTCCCCAAACTGAACAACATCTCCATATTCATCCCCAAGGAACTGAAACTCCACATGCCTCGGTTCTTCTATGTATTTTTCTATATATACCGCCGGGTTGCCGAAAGCTGACTCGGCTTCCGCGCGGGCAGTAAGGTATCCGTTAACTAATGATACATCGTTATGAGCTACCCTCATACCTCTTCCGCCGCCGCCTGCACTGGCTTTTACTATAACCGGATATCCTATTGCTTTAGCTATTTTTAAAGCTTCTTTATCATCTTTTACAACACCTTCGCTGCCGGGAACAACACAAACTCCGGCTTTTTTCATCGTATCTTTCGCATATACCTTATCGCCAAGCTTTTTTATAGCTTCGGGAGAAGGACCTATAAATTTTATTGAGCAGTCTCTGCAGATCTCCGCAAAATGCGCGTTTTCGGCTAAAAAGCCGTAGCCCGGATGAATAGCTTCCGCATCAGTTACTTCTGCAGCTGATATAATATTCGGAATACTCAGGTAGCTTTTACTGGACTGAGCAGGCCCGATACATACACTTTCATCAGCTTGCTTCAGATAAAGAGAACTTTCGTCCGCTTTGGAATAAACTGCAACAGTATGAATCCCCATTTCTTTACATGCTCTGATAATACGGAGGGCTATCTCGCCTCTATTTGCTATTAATATTTTTTTAAACATTTAATAATTCCTTTACCTTGAATTTCCTTCGCCCTTTTAAAAGGAGAAGGACAGGAGGAGGTTAACTTTTAAGCATGTTCAACAACAAATAAGGGCTGCCCAAATTCCACGGCTTGGCCGTTTTCCACCAGAATTTTAGTTATTTTGCCTTTTGTTTCAGATTTCAGTTCATTCATAAGTTTCATCGCTTCAATAATGCAGACAGTCTGGCCCTCCTTAACAATATCGCCTTCTTTAACAAACGGAGTAGCTTCCGGAGAAGGCGCTCTGTAAAAGGTTCCGACCATGGGTGAATTAATAGTATTTCCAAGCGGTTTCACGGAAGCGGTGGGAGCAGGAACTGCGGCGGAATGCACGGCTGCCGGCATCTGAACAACAGGCTGCGCTGTAATACCCGGAGTCAAAACCGCACCGGAAACGCCTTTCTTAATCTTCAGCTTTATTCCTTCTCTTTCAATTTCTATCTCGGAAACATCGCTTTCCTTTAATAAATCAATAAGCTCTTTTATCTCTTTCGTATTCATTTTCCCTCCGCTTTTTACTTATCCCGTCAGAGCTATATTTTCTTTCGGCTCCCCGGAATCTTTATTCGTAATTCCATTAGTAATTTTCTCTAACGAGACAAATTATTTTTGCACTCTTTCCAGATATTCACCGGTCCTGGTATCAATCTTAACCGTTTCTCCCTCTAAAACAAAAAGAGGCACCTGAACAACCGCGCCTGTTTCAAGGGTTGCAGGTTTTGAACCGCCGGTAACAGTATCCCCTTTAATACCCGGAACAGTCTCAATTATTTTAAGATTTACTGCGTTAGGAAGCTGAACGCCTATAGGCTCCCCTTTATGCAATAACGCGTAAATAACCATATTCTCTTTCAGAAACTTTACCGAGTTCCCCAGGGCCGCCGGCGTGAAAAACTGCTGTTCAAAATTACCGGTATCCATAAAAACATAATTTTCTCCGTCCCTGTAAAGATACTGCATATCTTTCTGTTCAACATCCGCAAGTTTTAGTTTTAAACTGGCATCAAATGTTCTCTCAATTGTCGTATCCAATTTAACATTTCTAATCCTGGTCTTTATATTGGTAGCTCCCTTCCCCGGTTTATGCCTGGAATAATCCACAACTTCATATATAATACCGTCCAAATCCAAAAGCACACCTCTCTTTAAATCGCTAGAATCTATCATTTATTCATTTACCCCCTAATATCTTACAGTATTACTAACCTTCGCTGATCATCTCCGAGGATCTCACAGCCCTGGTCATTTACAATTACATCATTTTCAATACGGATACCATGACTACCGTTGTAATAAACACCCGGCTCAACAGTTACCACCATCCCGGCTTTAAAAATACCTTTTATTTTACTGCCAATTACCGGGCTTTCATGAACACACAACCCGATCCCGTGTCCCAGTTCGTGGGTAAAATACTTATCCATTCCGTTGTTTTTCAGGTAATTTCTCGCTTTTTTGTCCGGAACGGACAGGATTACTCCGCTTTTTATACTTGAAACTGCCTTTTGCTGGGCTTCATAAACTACTTTATACTGCTTTCTTTTAAGTTCATTTATTATACCCAATCCGACTGTCCTTGTCAAGTCGGAACAATATCCCTTATAAACAGCTCCAAAATCAATGACTATCAGCTCTTTGTTTTTTATTTTCTTTTTCGAAGCCGCCCCGTGAGGCATGGCACCTCTTTCTCCTGAAGCAACTATGGTAGGAAAAGCTTGTCCTTCCGCACCGAAAAGCTTCATATTATATTCCAATTCAGCCGCAAATTCCGTCTCAAGAATATCAGGTTTCAGCTTTTTAAGGGATTTTTTAAACGCTGTTTCGGCAATTTCAACAGCTTTTCTGATCTTCTCAATCTCCTCACTGCCTTTTACCTCCCTCAAGTCCTCAATTAATGCCAATTCCGGATAAATTCTTACTTTCGGCAGATGTTTTTTAAGCACTTCATACCGGAAAAGAGTTATATGTTTTGCCTCGACACCAAGAGTTTTTACCCCGTCTTTCTTCACTGCTTCAAGGAAAGCCCGATAATACTCTTTTGATGATTTTACCTCTCTTAATTCAAATCCGCTGCTTAATTCCTTTTTTGCCTGTTCGGTATATCTTGAATCCGTGACAAAAAGCGCGGTTTTTTGTGTAAGAAGAATGGTAGCCGTAGATCCCGTAAAAGCACTGAGATAATTCCTGTTGACAGGGTCTGTAACAAGTAAACCGTCAATTTTTTTTCTCGATAATATTTCTCTGAGTTTTTTTATCCGCTCCATAATGAACCTCTGCCCGATAATCTAAAAACTTCCTAGCGTCTAAACTTCGCGCCTGGTACTTTCGTACACTTCTTCAATATCTTTAACCATCTTATCCTGATCCCATTCTCCCGCCATTTTATAACCGTTCTCTCCCATTTTCTTCCGCAAATTGTTATCAGCAAGAAGTTCGCTTACTCTGTCGGCCATCTTCATATAATCTCCAGGCGCAACCAAATATCCGTTTACTCCGTCAATTACAGCTTCTTTAGAACCGTCAACTGCGTTTGCAATAACCGGTTTTTTAGCGCACATTGCCTGAGGCAATACCCGCGGAAGACCCTCCCAGAGAGAAGTAAGCACAACCACGTCAAATAATTGGATAAAATCCGCTACATCCTTCCGCCAGCCTGTCAGAATTATATCATTTTTCAAATTAGTTTCGTCTATCAGTTTTTCAACCTCGGCTCTCTTTTCCCCGTCGCCTACTATGAAATACTTTACCTCCGGATGCCTCTGCTTCACTAAGGCGCTCATTCTTACAAAGTCAGCAGGATTTTTCTGGGCTTTCAGGCAGGCAACCATCCCTACTGTTTTTATTTCCCTGCCGATATTAAATTCTTTTTTTATTAAAGAGAGCTCTTTGGGAGTAGAAAATTCCGAGAGATCAAAACCGCTCCTTATTACAGTGTACTGCTTCTCTTTCCCGACCTTTGCTTTTAAACCTTTTTCTATATCAATTTTTGTTACAACTATAAGCTTGTAAGTCAATTTCGCAGCTATTCTCTCAAGAAATATATAAAGCTTTTTCTTTATAAACCCCTGAAAATCATTAAAAGAAAAACCATGTACTGTATGAATTATAACCGGGACCCCTGCCATTTTCGCGGCAAAGCGTCCCAAAATACCGGCTTTTGAACTGTGAGTATGAACAATATCTATCCTTTCTTTTTGAAATATTTCTTTTAGAATAAAAAGGCACTTCAAGTCATAATAGGGCGCCAATTCATGTTTTAACTCCGGAATAAAGTAAGTTTTAAGGTTCTCTATTTTCTTTGCATCCTCTACAAGGATGCCTTCTTCTCCTGCTATTAAAAATACATTGTATTTTTCCCGGTCATGCTTTTTCACCGTATACAGAGTGTTCTGCTGAGCTCCGCCAAGCTCAAGTTTGGTTATTATATGAAGCACATTTATTTTTTTCATACGACACCCAAAACAGCCCTACCGTTTAAAAGCGCGTCTTCCATGGCTGAATAATTCCACGCACCGTACCTGCCGATGGATATTATTTTTCTTTTTTTCAGGTATTTACAGATTATGGCCATGTTCTTATTATAATTCAGGTCAAAAACCACGTACGCATATTTCATGAAAAGCGGCTGTTCCGCGATAATGCTGTCGTGTTTTTTTAATATT
>JAZDIO010000179.1:0-2678 GCA_043804965.1 Candidatus Firestoneibacteriota bacterium
TAGGAACGATTTAAGACGAAAAGCCCCGTCCCGAAAGAAAATAGCCGGGAAAAATGGTAAAGTTTGGTTAAAAAAACCGCTTCTTGGTTCTATTTCTCAAAGAACGGTGGTTCTAAATTTAATTGCGACACAGTCTCAATCGTAAATATTTTTATTTAGGCGGCAGTCCAAACCTGTCCAACGGCATCCACACCAGCACCGGACGGCCTATCAGCCGCTCTCTGGGCACAAAACCCCAGAATCTGCTGTCCGCGCTATTATCCCTGTTATCCCCCATCATAAAATAGTAATTCTCTTTAACCTTATGTTCGAAGGATTCCTTCCCTCCGTTCTTTCCGAGTATCTCCGCACAAATCTGCTGAAACGTAAAATCTTCCAGTTTTTGCCCGTCAGAATAATACCCGTCTTTTTTACGTTCCGCAATATTCCCCTCTCTCGCGGCTAAAAGAGCGTAAAGCCTGGCAATATTCATATCTAAAACCTTCTGCCCTGAGAAATATATTTCATCCTTCTTTATTTCAAGAACATCTCCATTTTTTGGAATTGTAAAAGTCTTTAAATTATCTCTCGCTGTCGTACTGCCGGGGTAAATATTAATATCAATGTGCTTTTTATAAAGGTCTTCAGAGATTACTCCATTAACGAAAAGAGCCTTGTCCTTAATTTCCATCTTGTCACCCGGAAGGCCTTTACATCTTTTCACGTAAACCCTGTCTGCTTCATGCGGCGGAAGGAAAACCACAATACTGTCTCTTTTAACCCTGCCCCAGTTCATTATTTTTTTTGTCGTAAAGGGGAGTTTGAACCCGTAAGAAAGTTTATTTACAAATAAATGATCCCCAACAAGCATGGTTGATTCCATAGAACCCGTAGGTATAGTAAAAGCCTGAATCACAAATTCACGGATCAGAAGAGCTATGACAAGAGCGGAAATAAGGCTCTTTATCCAGTCCCAGGTCTCCTGTTTATGCGTACCAACTTTCTTTTCAACCTTTGCTTCAGCTGTCACTTCTTCTGTATTTTGCGGCATCTTTCCCCCATTCTTCATTATACGACACACATTACGTTTATTTTGTTCCCGTCAGCCCTTCTCACAACCATCCCCGCACCCGTTATTCAGGAGTTACCTGCAGTTTGAAGTGGTTTTCAAAACCGCCTGCACAATGTGTTTCTTTACCTCTTCGTTTGTTTTTTTATTAGTTCAACCGCTCCAATATCAGGAGCTTTACCCGAATAATCATTGTTAATTCCCGGTAAAATCACGCCGCTGTCGACCAGAGGGCTTTCTTTTTTAAAACTAAAATCCCCTTTTAAAAGATCAGCAAATTTTGGCATCACATTTAAACCATGTTTTTCAAATCCGGTTGAATTTTGAAAATCCTTCAGATCCTGGTATTTTTTATATCCTTCAAACTTAGCCAGAGGGGGTTCCTTCCTGTATAAATTATCATAATCCAGATCCAGCTTCAAAATTCTCTTTTCAATATCTTTTGATGCAATATAAATAGTATACCAGCCGGGATTGGCTGTAAATGAATTGTTTCTTGTAATTATGTTTAATCCCGGTGTATTTCCCCAAGCCTTGGTAAAAGCAGGAATATCTTTTGCAGGGCATTCCACCACAGCCGTATTATGATATATAACCGTCGGGCCTGCGCCCACATTACATGTAACGTTAAATTTAAAAGGAGCATTTAAAAAATCCCCCTCTAAGTCAAGTTCTCCTGTAATTTTATTCCTCGGCCTGAGATATATTTTATTCCGTAAGACCCACAACGGGCCCACGCTATTTGGAGCTATTGAAAGCCCCGTATGAACATCGCGTATAAAATTATTACAGATAACCTGATTATGGCAGGCCCCGTCAATTTCGACACCGTCATCCCCTATCCTGTATATTTCATTCCCGGCAACAACCGTCCCCTGATTATAATTAGGATTTGCCATAGTAACCGCATCGCCTTTTTCCCACGTTCCTCCGACATAAATACCATTTTCAACATCATGAACTTTATTATTTCTGACCATATTTCCTTCGCCTGAGTCAAGCATGATGCCCTGCGTTCCGACATTATCATGCCCCAAGCCCCAATCCCTGTAAAAAAACGTAGGACAGCAGGTTATCTCATTATTTTCAATCAAAGCAAAGGAGGACCTTACTTCTTCAGGTTCTTCAACATATTTGACGGAAAATACACCATTTATCATCCTTTGTATAATATTGTTCCTAATCACTACATTATTCGCTCCCCTTAAATTAACACCTTCGTTAACAAACTGAACAGTAAAACCATCTAAAACAACATAATCGGCTTTTACTTCAAAAGCTTTTTCGGATTTAACTACTTTGATATTCCGGCCTTCCTTATTCGGATTAACACCTTCTCCTTCCTGCTTTGTATACGGCTCCTTGGGGATCTTTATATAAAGGTTATCTCCATCCCACCACCAGCCTCCATACAGCCCGGTCTTTCTCTTGCCCTGGTAAATACATGTTTTTACATCTTCAATATTTTCAAAAGGGAACATTAAATTATCCTTATAAAATATCATCTGAGGCTGGGTCTTGTAACTTATTTTATAAACATCGGGATATTTAACAGGATCAACTTTTTCCCATTTTGCTTTTGCTATATCCGTATCCGAACCGTCTATTATGGCTTTTCCGGGCACCTCGG
>JAZDIO010000180.1:0-2907 GCA_043804965.1 Candidatus Firestoneibacteriota bacterium
TAAAAAATTTAACAATGAACAAATCTTTGTTTGTCAAACCCGGGATTTAATCAGCTTAACCTTGTTAATCATAGCGCTTGGCTGCTTTTATTTTAGGATTAAATCAGACCTCTACTCTTTCTTACAATCCATTCAGCTGTAAATAACGCTATAATAAGAAGCAGTATCCAGGGGGAATCCCACAGATCGGTATCCACTTGAATTTTCACAACAACTTTTTTTAAATCCTTCTCTATCGCCGCGACTATATCTCCAGGTTTGTAATACTTTCCGTTACTGATTGAAGCCAATTGCCGGAGCCCTGCCTCATTCAGTGTTACATTCGAAAACTCCAGGGAAGTATCCCTTACATCAAAGTAAATTTCTTTTGATTCCATGTTTTTCCCCGGATGCTTTGCCACTATTTTAATCCTGTAGCCGCCTTTCAGCACAGGTATAAATTTACCTTCATATGTCCAGTTGCCTTCCAGCGAATAATCCAGTTTAATACGCAAGAGTTTGCCTGCGGGGTCTACAATATTAGCTTCAACATACGTATCTTTATTCTGTAAAAATCTCTCAAGAACAGCCGCATCTATTTTAACAGTCTCTTTAACCGCATAGAAACTCCTGTCAAGTTTAATGGTAACTTTTTCCAGCCTTTCCGTAGTCAGCCATCTGACAAGCTGTCTCCAGAATTTCTCATAAGATTTATCGGCAGCATCCACTTTCAAACGCCAGCTTCCCATTTTATCCACTGTTATAGCTACAACTTTTCCGGACCCGTAATTCTGCGCTGCCATAAGAATATAGCTGCCAAACATGTTTTTTTCCGACTTATGAGTTGCCAGAACCATGGCCCCAGACTTTGCTTTCTCAATCGGGCCAAAACCGGTTAAAGAAGGAAGTGCTTCCCATTTTTCTTTGTCTTTTTTAAAATCTCCGTCATAAATAAATATTTCATGAGACATGCCTTCAGGACTTAGGACAAGTTTAAAATCTCCTTTTACGGAAGATGACCGGAAAAGCGATTCATCCTTTTCCAAGAAAACAGGATAAAACTCAAAAAGCGGACTGGCAGCCCATTTCGGTTTAAACATTTCAGAACCATAAAGCAGGACACCCCCGCCATGTGTTTTTACAAAATCAACCATAGCCTCAATCTGCTGCTTATCAAAAGTATCCGGAGTGAGATTCGTAAGCACTATAGCATCATACCTGTATATGGCCTCTTTATCCTTGGGAAAACCGTTGGACAGAGCGGTTCTTTCCGCTTCATCTTCAGCGTTTACAGCCATCCACGTATTGGGCCCTGTCCGGGATAAAGAAACAAAATTAATGTCTTTATCTACAACCAGAGTCCTGTTAACCCATTTTAATTCTTCACTGACATAGCCTTGAACAAAAAGCACGCGTAAACGTTCTTTCTTTTTACTTATGTTGACGGTAATAAAAGAGGTGTTATTATCTTTGACAAACTCGTCGTTTTCCACCGGTATTTCAAATTTGTATTTCCGAAACCCAAGCCCGCTCGGAGTACAGGTGAACTTTGAAACTATAGTACCGTCAGGCTGAAGGGGCTGATCAAAGGTTTTAATAAGTTTATCGTCTTCATACACTTTTACCGGTACTGTTTTGTAAGGATAGCCCTGGCTGGCAAAGGTCACGTTCAAATTAAGGGGTAATTTGTCTTCTATGGTATCCGGTCCGCTCACTTCCGCAACCACCATGTCCTTAAGCTTAACTTCACTGCCCATTCCGCAAAAATAAAGCGGAATATTTTTTTCTCTCATGGAATAACCGAGCTGAATCAAAGCATTAACCGTGTTAACATTATCAACACCGTCAGTTATACAAAGAATGCTGGATAATTGCAGGGCTGCATTATCTTCAACCACTCCGTTAATAGCCCCGACCAGGTCCGTCTTCCCTCCTTCCGCTTTTACATCGTCAAGATCCAGGGAAACCGGTTTAATGTCTGTTGAAAAGGTATAAAATTTCAGATTTTCCTTGAAGACTTTTTTTATTTCTCTGACAAGAGCTCCGTCTTTAATAAGGCGCTTTGCCACAGTCGTTCTCTGCAGTTTACCGTTACAATCGTCAATGGTCATGGATTTGCTGGTATCAATCAGGACAGCCATAAAAGAATCCGTATCTTTTTTCCCCCGCATCACAGGCTGAAGAATGGCAATAAAAAGGATATACATTATTATTGTACGAAGAAGCGCCAAAATAATCCTGTCTGTTTTACGCACTTTAATGACGGTCGACCAATATAGGACAAAGACAAGAAGAGCTATTCCTGCCAGGATGGCAATAATTACCGGAGCGCTCATTTCTATTCCAAATGTCAGTACCTGTTTTTCCATATTAGGTTAATTATATTATTTTTAAGGGCAAAAAGCAATTGAAAACTTGCCAAACAGTAACCAGTCGGCCGCCAGGGTAGGCGCAGATCCTCCTTAGACGGATCCCGGACTTTAGCGCGCAAGATTACGAAAGATTTTTGACCTGGCCAGGGAGGACATACATCTGTTTTATATCAAACCAGTTAAGCACTTTCAAAAGTAATGATAAACCAACGGTGCTTTTTATATTTTATGACATTACGACAAAGAAAACAGCTCAGAACTCGTGAGCTCGCGGGACGAGCCCTGCACCATTACGGTACAGGGTGGTAAATTTGGCAGGAATAATCTAAAAACTTCCCAGCGTCGAAACTCCGCGGATACAGAACAGGGTCTTGATACGCAGACTGTATTTATACTATCTCTACCTTTTTCGCGCCATTTCTGGATTTCACAACTTCTCCGAGCACCACCGGAGATTCTTTATTGGCCCTTAGTATCCGAACAGCTTTTTTCAAATCCTTTTCCGCAACAAAAATACACATGCCTATACCCATATTGAAAGTACGATACATCTCAG
>JAZDIO010000181.1:0-12684 GCA_043804965.1 Candidatus Firestoneibacteriota bacterium
CTGCTGCTTGAAAGTATAAAAATTGGCTCCAGTGTCTCTGTTAATGGCGTATGTCTTACAGCTATAGAGGTTAATAGAGCTGATTTTACTGCTGAAGCAACGAAGGAAACACTGATTAGAAGCAGTTTAAAAAAAATTAAATCAGGAGACAGGGTAAATTTAGAGAGGCCTTTGAAAGCCGACGGTAGATTTGACGGTCATATTGTTATGGGTCATGTTGATACGGTCGGGATAATAAGGTCGATAAAGAAGGGGGGAGGTTTCCGGCTGTTTGCCGTTGAAGTGCCCGGGAAATATATGAAATATATTGTGGATAAGGGCTCAATTGCAGTTGATGGAATAAGTTTGACAGTAACTGAGTGTAGAAACAATTCTTTTACTTTTAATATAATACCTCATACTTTTGAAACAACTATTTTAAAAGATAAGAAAGCCGGGAGTGAAGTGAACATTGAGGTTGATGTTTCAGGTAAATATATTGAAAAGATGCAGATTGGAATCAAAAAAGAAATTACAAAGGAGTTTTTAAATGAAAACGGGTATTTTTAGCAGCATTCCTGAAGCGCTTAAAGATTACAAATCAGGTAAAATGCTTATTGTCATAGATGATAAAGACAGGGAGAATGAGGGTGATCTTGTTTTAGCGGCTGAGAAAACCACTCCGGCAAAGATTAACTTCATGGCAAAACATGGAAGGGGTTTAATATGTCTTCCTCTGTTATCCGGGAGGCTGGACGAATTAGAGATTCCGGATATGGTTAACAGCAATACCTCAAATTTTCACACCGCTTTTTCTGTTTCAATTGATGCGAAAAAAGGCACCACAACGGGGATTTCCGCATATGACAGGGCAAAAACCATTCTTGCCGCGATAAATAAAAAAACAAAACCTTCTGATCTGGCCCGTCCCGGGCATATTTTTCCGTTAAGATATAAAGAAGGCGGAGTGCTTAAAAGAGCAGGGCAGACGGAAGCTTCCGTGGATCTTGCTATTCTCTCAGGTCTTTACCCTGCGGGAGTTATCTGTGAAATAATGAAGGAAGACGGAACTATGGCGAGGCTCCCTTACTTGCAGAAATTTTCGAAACGTTTTGGCATTAAGATAATAACTGTAGCCGACCTCATTAAGTACAGGAGACAGACTGAACTCCTGGTGAAGAGAGCCGTTGAAACTACAATTCCAAATAAGTTTGGAACTTGGCGGGTTATAGCTTACGAGAATCTTATAGACGGGGATTTTCCTATTGCTTTGGTATTGGGAGACATTTCCGGAAAGAAAGATATACTGGTCAGGGTCCATTCGGAATGTTTAACCGGGGATTTGCTTGGAAGTTACCGGTGTGATTGCGGAGAACAACTGGAAAGATCGATGAAGATGATAGCGGAGAATAAATCAGGAGTTCTGCTTTATATGAGGCAGGAGGGGCGCGGGATAGGGTTAATAAATAAATTGAAAGCCTACTCGCTTCAGGATAAAGGATATGATACTGTGGAGGCAAATGTAGAGCTGGGCTTTAAGCCGGATCTCAGGGATTACGGAGTCGGAGCTATGATTCTTTCCGATTTGGGGCTTAAAAGCATCAGGCTGCTGACTAATAACCCCAGAAAGATAGTAGGGCTTGAAGGTTATGGTTTGGAAATCAAAGGCAGAGTGCCGATAGAGATTAAACCAAACGAGTTTAATCTTAAATATTATAAAACCAAAAAGAAAAAGATGGGGCACATTCTGAGGAGTGTCTGAGGAGGATAAGGAAATGGGTAAAATAATTGAAGGAAATCTTATAGCGAAAGGTAAGAAGTTCGCTATCATTGCCGGCAGGTTCAATAGTTTCATCACGGATAAACTGGTATCGGGAGCAGTGGATGCTTTGAAACGTCACGATGCAGATGAAAAGGACGTTGACGTCATAAAAGTTCCGGGTTCTTTCGAAATTCCCTCTGTCGCGATAAAGACGGCAAAATCAAAAAAATATGATGCAATTATCTGTGTAGGTGCTATAATAAAAGGAAATACGCCTCACTTTGATTATGTTGCGTCAGAAGCGGCAAAAGGAGTTGCCATGGCCTCTATGGAATCCGGAGTTCCGGTAATTTTCGGTGTTTTGACTACGGAGTCTATTGAACAGGCCATAGAGCGCGCAGGGACAAAGTCAGGAAACAGAGGTGCTGACGCTGCTTTAGCCGCTATTGAAATGGCTAATCTTTACGAAAAAATATGAAACTTTTCAAGCTTACGAGGCTGAGCCAACCCACGGGCTAATGTCCGGGGTTTTCTTTGGCCTAACGTCATAACAAGCAGGTTAAAAGTAAAAGGGAAATATGGGAGAACGGCGGAAATCCAGGGTGATTGCTCTTCAGATGTTATTTTCTGTAGATTTAAGCAAGCTTGATTACATGGATTTAAAAAAAGATTTTCTTGAAGGACTTGATGAAGAACCTAAAGTTAAAGCATTTGCTTTTGAATTGGTTAAAGGTACCATCGAAAACCTGAAAGAAATAGATGAAGCTATTAAGAACCGGATTAAAAACTGGGAGTTTGACCGGCTTGCAAACGTAGATAAGAATATTTTAAGGTTTGCAGCATACGAACTCCTGTTTCGCGGCGATATTCCGGTTCCTGTTACAATAAATGAAGCCATTGAGATTGCAAAATCTTTTTCAGGCGCTGAAGCGGGAAAATTTATAAACGGCATCCTTGATAATATAAAAAAAGATATTAAAATCAAAAAAAAGGAGTAGGAAAATGGGTCTTGCCATAACAAAAGCTGTTATTCCGTGTGCGGGCTTAGGTACCAGGTTCTTACCTGCGACTAAAGCTCAGCCTAAAGAAATGCTGCCGGTTTATGACAGGCCGGCTATTCAATATATCATAGAAGAGGCTCTTTCAGCGGATATTGAAGACATTGTTCTGGTGACCGGCCGCGGAAAGCAGGCAATCGAAAACCATTTTGACAAGTCTTTTGAACTGGAACATTATCTTAAAGAAAGAAAGCAGTACCAGCTGCTGAATAATGTCGAACGTGTCGCGGAGCTGGCGGATATTTATTATGTAAGACAGAAAGAACCTTTAGGCCTCGGGCATGCTATTAGTTGTGCAAAAAGCTACCTGCAGCATGAACCTTTTGCCGTATTTCTTGCGGATGATCTTATATATTCAAAAACTCCTGCAATAAAACAATTAATTGATGTTTATAAAAAATACGGCTGTTCTATTTTAGCCGTGCAGGAAGTTCCTGAAGAAAAGATATCTCATTACGGAGTGATCAAGCCTGTCAAAATCTCTGAAACTGTATTCAAAGTTGAAGATATAGTTGAAAAGCCGAATTTTGCTGAAGCGCCGTCTAACCTTGGCGTTGTGGGCAGGTATATATTAGTGCCTGAAATATTTGATATTCTTTTAAAAGTTCAAAAAGGAAAGGGCGGGGAGATACAATTAACCGACGCTATAAAGCTGCTTCTTAAAACAAAACCGGTTTATGCCGTAAAATTTAGCGGTAAGAGATATGACACCGGGGATAAACTGGGATACATGCAAGCTTCTATCGAATATGCGCTGAGAGATAAAGAAATTGGTTCAAAATTAAAAGGCTACCTTAAAACTTTATGAAAAAACATGTAAATGTTATAGTCGGCTTAATTTTCGGTATCGGCTTTTTGGTTCTTGCTTTTTATAACGTACAATTTTCAGATGTAGTCTCCGGTTTTAAAAAATTTAATCCCTTATATGTTTTTCCTGTAATGGCCCTGACAGTTGTTTATTTTTTTATCAGAGCTTATAGGTGGGGGTTGATATTTAAACCTCATCCTGTGCCTTCATTTAAAAGTCTTTTTTCGGGTATTATGATAGGAGTTATGGTTAATAATCTTATACCTGCGAAAATAGGCGAACTCTCGAGGGCTTTTATACTTGGGAAAAAAGAAAAGATAGGAGTCAGCCTGACATTTGGCACAATAATTGTTGAACGAATTTTTGATTTTCTCGCTCTTATCTTTTGTTTCTTTTTGCTTTTCCTTTTTTCTCCAAAAGAACAGCAGTATTTAGCCCGTATGACCCCTGCCGAAAAAACGGCTTTTATTTCAACACTTTCAATATTTATAATATTTGTAATAATAATCGTGTTCTTTAAGATTAAAACGAATGTTTTTATTAAATTTGTAGAAAAAGGCACCGGATTAATCTCTAAAAAATTAGCTTCAAAGATCCACAATTGGTTTACCTCCTTTGCTGAAGGGTTGAAATGTCTGAATAGTTTTCAAAATACAATGAAAATATTTTTTACTTCGATTTTCCAATGGCTGCTTGTGGGGTTTTGCACCTGGATAGCCCTGATTTCATTCAATATTAATCTGCCGTTAACTTCGGCTTGCTTTGTAATGATAATTGTAACGCTAGGCGTGGTAATTCCGCCTTCACCCGGAGGCATCGGAACAAATCAACTGGTTTCTGTGCTCATTCTCAATTTTTATGGAGTGAACGGCGGCAGGGCAATGGGCTTTTCGATAGTCTTGAACTTCCTGACATTTGCAGTCGGGACAATTCTGGGTATTTACTTTTTATTCAAAGAAAGCATGAATTTTTCAGAACTTATTAAATTTAGCGAGGAAAAAAGATGAAAGCTGTTGTTACCGGGGCGGCAGGGTTTATAGGTTCGCACCTTTGCGAGAAACTGATAAAAGACGGGTTTGATGTGGTGGGTATAGATTGTTTTACCGACTATTACTCAAAGAAAATTAAAAAAAACAATATTATTGGTTTGAATAAAAACAAAAATTTTGGTTTTATTCAGGGGAATTTAAACAATATTGATTTAAGTAGTATTCTCGGCGATGCGGATTATGTTTTTCATCTTGCCGCGCAGGCGGGAGTCAGGACCAGCTGGGGGCGGGATTTCAGCGTTTATACCGATAATAATATCCTGGCGGCGGCAAATTTACTTGAGGCCGTAAAAAACAGTAAAAGGCTGAAGAAGCTTATTTTTGCTTCCTCCTCGTCCGTTTATGGAGATTCAAAAGAACTACCTGTTAAGGAAACTACCGTAACTAACCCTGTTTCTCCTTATGGGGTTACAAAACTCGCGGGTGAGAAACTGTTGTTTGCTTATGGCTCGAATTTTAAGGTGCCTTACGTCGTACTCAGGTTCTTTACGGTTTTTGGCCCGAGGCAGAGGCCTGATATGGGTTTTAATATTTTTATTACAAAAATGCTGAAAGGAGATTCTCTGCCGGTATTTGCCGGAGGAAAATCAACCAGGGATTTTACGTATGTATCCGATATAATTAACGGTTGTTGTCTTGCGGCAAAAAGCAAAGTTAAAGATGAAATTATTAATCTTGGAGGAGGCCACAGGGTAAATCTCATGGAAGTTATAAAAAAACTGGAAAAAATTACAGGTGTAAAAGCGAAATTAGAACTTTTTAAGGCTCAAAACGGGGATGTATCTCATACCTGGGCTGATATTGCAAAAGCAAAGAACCTGCTGGGTTACCGACCCAGGGTTAATCTTGATTATGGTCTGGAAAAAGAAGTCGAATGGTTGAAGAAAGGAGCAAGATAGGCTATGGCGAATCTCGACAGTTTAAAGGAAATAAAAAAAGCAGATCCTTCAAATATGATGAGCAATGTGTTGAATTTTACGGAAATGGTTAAGACCGGGATAAAGATGGGTAAAGATGCTGTGATACCGGACAGCTATAAGAAAATTAAAAAGGTTCTTTTTACAGGGTTGGGCGGGTCGGCTATAGGGGGGGATATTCTGAAAAATCTTCTCTATGATCGTTCGCCTGTTTCTATCACGGTAAACAGGAATTATTTTGTTCCTGAATGGGTTGATGAGGATACGCTTGTCATTGCGGCATCTCATTCCGGAAATACGGAAGAAACCATATCTGCGTTTAAGGATGCTCTTTCGAAAAGAGCAAAAATACTGGTAATTACCTCCGGCGGAACTTTATGTGGCCTTGCGGAGAAAAATAAATTGCCTGTGATTATTGTTCCCGGCGGAAATCCTCCGAGGGCGTCTCTGCCGTATTTATTTTTTCCCGTGCTTATTGTAATGGGTAAACTGGGATTTATAAAAGTAAAAGCCTCTGAACTCGTGGAATTATCGGACATGCTTGAAAACCTTAAAAAAGCTTATGCTCCTGATGTAAAACTGGAGGATAATCCGGCAAAGCAGCTCGCGAGTAAATTATTTGCCAAGCCGGTGATAGTTTTTGGTTCTGCCGATTTCACGGACGCGGTTGCCACCAGATGGAAATGCCAGCTTGCGGAAAATTCAAAGATTTTTGCATTTACCTGTACGATTCCGGAGATGAACCATAATGAAATAGTAAGCTGGGATTTGCTTAAAAAAGTTCTCAGAAAATTTGCCGTTCTTTTTATTCGTGATAAGAAGGAACCGCCCCAGATAAGGAAAAGGTTTAAGCTTACAAAAGAAGTGATAGATAAAAAAGCTAATTGGACAGGGGAGGTTAATTCAGTAGGGGAGAGTTTACTTGCCAGGCTGTTCTCCCTGATATATCTCGGGGATTTTACCAGCGTATATCTTGCAATGCTTTATGACAAAGATCCTACTGCCATTAAAATAATTGAAGATTTTAAAAACGCCTTATCGGAATAATTATTCCATGAAAAAGCTTTCTCTTCTGGGTGTCAGGGTTGATGATGTATCTTTAGAGGAAATAAAGAGTATTTCTTTGAGTTTAATCGCAGGACAAAAACCTTCTATGTTTGTTTCTCTTGGCAGTTTGACCGTAATGCAGGCAAGGAAAGATCAGGGTTATAAGGCTCTGATAGATGAAGCGGAGCTGGTTATCTGCGACGGATCCGGAGTATCCTCTGCTATAAAATACCTGACCGGAGAAAAAATACGGCGTATTGCCGGTGTTGATTTAGTTCCTTTTTTTGCGGAATTATCCGAAGAAAAAAGCTGTAAGTTATTTCTTCTCGGGGCAGAAGAAGATGTTATAAAAAAAGCGGCTGATTTGCTGAAAAAAAGATTTCCAGGCGCAAATATCTGTGGATATTTGAACGGCTATTTTGATATAATTAATTCTGTTGAAGTTATAAGCACAATTAAAAAAGCTTCTCCTGATATATTGCTTGTCGGTCTGGGGCAGCCTTTGCAGGAAAAATGGTTGAAAGATAATTTAAAAGCTTTGTCTGTGCCGGTTACAATGGGCGTCGGCGGCAGTTTTGATGTAATTGCCGGAAAGTTTGCCCGGGCGCCTGTTGTTTTCAGGAAATCAGGCCTGGAGTGGTTGTTTAGAATGATAATAGAACCATGTCGTATTAAAAGAAATTTTGCGCTTATCGGATATGTTTTTTTGATAATTAAAAATAAATTTAGGGGAGGGAAAGAATAAAATGCCAAAAAGTTATATTTTCACGTCAGAGTCGGTAACGGAAGGACATCCTGATAAGGTAGCAGACCAGATATCAGATGCGGTGCTTGATATAAATCTTTCAACAGATCCGTATGCCCGGGTTGCCTGTGAAACGCTGGTTACTACGGATACCGTTGTTATTGCCGGAGAGATTACCAATAACAGTAAAGCAATTATGAACTATGAAAAAATAGTCAGGGAAGTGGTTAAAGATATCGGTTATACGGATTCGAAAATAGGCTTTGCGGCAAGCACATTCAGATTCCACAATTTATTGCACAGTCAGTCAGCCGATATCGCAAGGGGTGTAGATAAAGGAGGCGCCGGCGATCAGGGTATTATGTTCGGATATGCTTCAAAAGAGACAAAAGAATTAATGCCTCTTCCGATTGCTTTAGCCCAAAAACTTGCGTTAAGACTTTCTGAAGTTAGAAAAAAAGGTATTTTAAAATATTTACGGCCGGACGGCAAGACCCAGGTTTCAGTGGAATATGCGGATGATAAACCTGTTGCGGTTACCGCAGTGGTTATCGCCGCCCAGCACTCTCCTGAGGTTACTCAAAAGAAATTGAAAATAGACATAATTAATAAAGTGATAAAACCGGTTCTTGGAAAATACTTTAAGACTCTGAGGAAATCTGCTATTTTTATCAATGAAACGGGTAATTTTGAAATTGGGGGTCCTCACGGTGATACGGGATTAACAGGAAGAAAAATCATCGTTGACTCTTATGGCGGGAGAGGAAGGCATGGAGGCGGCGCTTTTTCAGGAAAGGATCCGACAAAAGTTGACCGCTCAGCTACCTATATGGCAAGATATGTGGCAAAAAATATTGTTGCGGCAGGGCTTGCGGATGAGTGTGAAGTTCAATTCTCCTATGTCATAGGAAGGGCCGAGCCGGTATCCGTGCTGGTAAATACTTTTGGAACAGGAAAAATAAGCGAAGAAAAAATTTCGGAAATAGTAAGAAAGAATTTTAAACTTAAACCCAGAGAAATAATAGATTTTCTTAAGCTAAGAAGGCCGATATACAAAAAGACGGCGGCTTACGGGCACTTTGGAAGATCATTAAAGGAATTTACCTGGGAAAAAACTGATAAAGCGGCAAAACTCAAAAAGGAGGCGGGCCTCTGATGAATTACGATGTTAAAGACCTTGCGCTGGCTGCGGCCGGAAAACTGAAAATTGAATGGGCAAATAATCAGATGAAAGTATTAAATCTGATAAAAGCCCGCTTTAAAAGAGAAAAACCTTTGAGGGGCGTCAGAGTCGCGGCTTGCCTTCATGTAACGAGCGAGACTGCGAATCTTATGATTACGCTGAAAGAGGGCGGGGCTGATATCTGCCTGTGTGCTTCAAATCCTCTGAGTACCCAGGATGAGGTCGCGGCATCTCTGGTGAAGGATTACGGAATAGCCACTTTTGCAATTAAAGGCGAGGATAATAGTACATATTACCGGCATCTGGAAGCGGCTCTTGAAAATAAACCGCAGATGACTATGGATGACGGCGCTGATGTGGTTTCAATGATTCATTCAAAAAGAAAAGATTTGCTTAAGTATATAATTGGAGGAACGGAAGAAACTACTACGGGAGTTATCCGTCTTAAAGCTATGGAAGTTGACGGTGTGCTGAAATATCCGATCATAGCCGTTAATGATGCCAATACCAAACATATGTTTGACAACAGATATGGTACAGGGCAGTCAACAATTGACGGTATTATTCGCGCGACTAATGTTCTCTTAGCCGGTTCTAACTTCGTTGTATGCGGTTACGGCTGGTGCGGAAGGGGCGCGGCTATGAGAGCAAAAGGGATGGGCGCGAATGTATATGTAACTGAAGTTAATCCTTTGAAAGCCATAGAAGCCAATATGGACGGTTTTATGGTTGTTGATTCTATAACTGCGGCAAAAATAGGCGATGTTTTTGTAACTCTAACAGGAGATGTTGATGTCCTGACGGATAAACACTTCAAAATAATGAAAGACGGAGCGATTATTTGCAACTCGGGGCATTTCAATGTGGAGATAAATCTGCCTAAACTAAAAAAAATGTCAAATAACGTAAGGCTAATGAGGGAGTTTGTCGAAGAATATACATTGAAAAACGGGAAGAGGGTGTTTGTCCTTGGAGACGGCAGGCTTATAAACCTGGCGGCCGCGGAAGGACATCCTGCTTCTGTAATGGATATGAGTTTTGCTAATCAGGCTCTTTCTGCTGAATTTATGAAGAAAAATGCAAAAAAACTCAAGAAAAAAGTTTATTCAGTTCCCAAAAATATTGATGAAAATATAGCTTCTTTAAAACTTAAATCAATGGGGATTACTATAGATACGCTTACAAAGAGGCAAAAAGAGTATCTTGCCAGCTGGCAGGAAGGGACGTAATAACAATACAGGTTGAGCAAACTATAACCATAAATTCCTTTGCGAAATCTGAAATGTAATTTATTACTGTGTGCTGTTGACAAAAAGCAAATGTGATGTTATACTGATTAAGCGGGAAACCGCGAAACTAATTCACTAATTCAAGGAGGTGATATCTAAATGTTGAAAAGCAAAAAGGGTTTCACCCTGATTGAGCTGATGATTGTTGTTGCGATCATCGGTATTCTTGCGGCTGTTGCGATCCCCAGGTTCGCACAGATGCTTGATAAATCAAGGGAAGGTGCCACAAAAGGCAACCTGTCTGCCATCCGTTCCGCAGTATCTATTTACTACTCGGAAAAGGAAGGTGTTTGGCCGGCAGACTTGTCAACGTCTTTTACCAGCTATCTGTATCCGATTCCGCCTGCAAAGGCAAATCAGCTGGGTAATGTTTCAACCGTGACTTTAGCTGCTGACGTTCCTACATCAGCAAGCACAGGTTGGGCATATGTGACTACCGCTGGTGCAACTTATGTTGGTAACGTATTTTGCAACAGTACTGCAACAGATACAAAAGGTAGTTCATTTACATTGTATTAATGATGACTGGACATCTCCCGCCGCGCCTTTAAAAGCCGGCGGGAGAGTTTAGAATAAATGTGATTATCTAATTTATCCCTCGCAGCCAAAAAAAGGCTGCGGGGGCTTTTAAAAGGCGATAAATGACAAGATTATTCCTGGTAATTGCTTTATTTATTCTTCCTGCAAATTCTTTTTCCTTCACTTTTTCTGAAGATTTCAGTACCTTGACCAAGATTGATACTTCTAATACAAATCTTACGGTAATAACAGCGGCTCTAGGCAGAGGTGTCAGGCTGCCTTTGGTTTCTTCGTTTGAGGATCTTGCGCGTACCGGAACAAGCCAGCTTACTTCCGTTTATACTTCCAGCGAAAACGTTACTTGTATTGCATATGGTGATAGTATTTTTTTAATCGGAGGATCAGGCCCAAAAATAGTCTCGTACGACGGGAGTACATTTACTGATCGTGCGGCTGATTTTTACAGTATTACTACGGGAAGCTATACTCGGGCAATATTTGCCAATGGTTCTTTTTACGTTTCAGGTAATGTTTCAGGCGGGAATTTTTCTAAATTTGATACCACCCCGTCGGATTATCTTATTTGCAGTGCTTTTTTGAATTCCTTTGATACCAGTGTAATAAATTCTTTGGATTATAACGGTACTTATTGGATGATTGGCGGAAATAACGGAAGGCTTAACAGCTGGAATGCCTGTACAACTGTTACCTGCGCGACAAGTTTATCAAATGCGCTTCAAGGTACAGGCGGTTTTGCTGCCACAGACACAGTTTCGGCTATAGCAAATAATACCTCATATTGGTTGCTTGGAGGGACGAATGGAAATATTGCAAAATATGACGGGACAAATCTTACCAGTCTTACAGCGGACAGCAATGCTTCTCTCAGCACTAATAATATAAAAGCTATTACTTGGAATGGCACTGAATTTCTAATTGGAACAGCCGGCGGCAAGCTGGCCCGGTATAATGGAACTTCATTTACTTCGTGTACTGCAAGTGTTTCAAGTACAAACGGCGGATGTTTTGGCACTAGTGACATTAATGCAATTGTTTGGAATGGCCTAGATTGGATTATTGGAGGAGCCTCCGGCAGACTTTGTGTTTATGACTCTACAGATACAACTCCGATATCGACTAACTTCACAGCGCTTGGAACAAACACAGCCGGGACTACAAAAATGACATTATTAAGTTCCGGATGGGGTACAAATGCTATAAATGCAATGTGCTGGAGCGGTACTAATCTTCTTGTCGGCGGAAGCACCGCGCACTTAGATAAAGTAAGCGGTTTTTATGACGGGTCTGCGGCAAAATCCTTAGTTTCCAATAAAGTAAACACAACAACAGACAGGATTTATTCCGTAGCGCTGAATGCTACGGCTGTAACTAACGGGCAAACTATCGTCTATTACGTCAGCTGTGACGGCGGTACGAATTGGCAGTCGATCCAGAATAATAACAGTGCTACCGTGATTTCTAATACAGGTTTTGATTTAAGATGGAAAATGGATATGACCGGTATCTGGAGGACGCCTAAGATTACGGCTGTTGAACTTAATTATCTAGCAATGGATCAGACGATTTTGCCGCGCAATTTTGGCGGTGATATTGTTTATTCCGGAGATATTCTCACAAAACTTTATATTCCTGTTAATACGCTTACGAGTGATGTTAAATTTGCTTTTACAAGTGTGGCTTCACCCCCGGTTTCAACACAGGCGCCGGCTACTGCGGTTGCGGCGTTTGATTTGACGGCGAAAAATAATGTCACAGGCGCGGATATTACAGAGTTTTCGAAAGCCCTTGACCTGACACTGCACACGACCTCAAGCGGCGGAACGGTAACCGGAACGACAGTTTTGACGGCAGACGCGGCTACCTCTCTTGCCATTGCCTACTGGAACGGGTTGCATTGGATTCCGGTTTCTACGAAAGTAACAGTAAGCGGCACGGATGTTTTTCTGAAAGTAAAAATATCTCATTTGTCCAGGTATGCAATAGTAGTCGCTTCTCCTTTGAATATTATTGCTACCGCGGAACCAAATCCGTTTACACCCTCCAGTGCAAGCACCGTTTTTAACAGAACTAAGATTACTTTCCCGAATCCTGACCAGGTTACGGCCGGTTTAAAAATTTGGGATAGAAACGGCTCCTTAATGCGCGAATATTCGGTTGACGGTGTAAGTCAGGTTGAGTGGGACGGAAAAGATACTCAAGGCAGTATAGTTGAAAGCGGTGTTTATTTTTACGAAGCAGTAGTCGGCGGGGCATCAAAAGCAAAAGGTACCGTGGTTGTGGGAAGGTAAATGATGATAAAAAAAATAT
>JAZDIO010000182.1:0-7577 GCA_043804965.1 Candidatus Firestoneibacteriota bacterium
GGCATAAATTTTAATAAATAATCTGCTTGTGCTTTTATGTCTTCTTTCGTTACTCCACTATTGATCGTGACAATAAAACATGGAATACCATCGTATTCAGATTCTTCCATAGAAAGTATTGTTTTATCATCCGCTGACTTAATATTATCTGCCGGGTCTATCTTACCTATTTCCTTAAACATTGAAGCAGCTATATCTTTTTTCTGCTTACTTAGATATACATTTTTATAAGCTTGTCCTTCTCTTATAGTATACAACCCATCACGATTTTGAATTGTTATAATTTGCTTATTATCTAAAGTGGTACTCTCAATTCTAGTTAGGGTAGAACCATCTTCCATTTTTTTTTGATAATATTTTGAATCTGTCGGTTTATTGCCCCTTTTGGACTGACTTAAAATCGCACAGAGTGTCTTAATATCATTTGCATTGCACTTATTTACGGTCTCGAGGTATTCTTTGATTTTTCCCTGATCAGTTTCTACTGTCTGTTTTTCTTCGCAATAAAATAAAGAAACAGAAATGATACTCAGTAAAACTACGGCTATTTTTTTATACATTCTACGTCCCTTGAGATTTTTGTAATATGGTAATGTATACTCAAGTCTCCATTTTTTTAAACAATGAATAGAGTAATTATAGTATATGTATGTATGTATGTCAAGAATTATTTGCGATGTGCGATGAAACGTAAGGCCTCAGTTATCGGGGGTAGGCACAGACTCTAAAGGTTGCGGCTGCCAAAAACACCAAAGACTGAGGAATTTCCGGGATAATTGTATTTTTATTGAAATATTCTAATTCTATCTGTATAATCTCTTAAGGTGTTTTTATATACTTTACTTTGTCCTCCAAAGCTTAGCTTTGGAGAGATCTCGCCTTACTTAAGGCGGATACTTCAAGGAGAACACATGCAAAACAAACAGGAATGGACTACAAACGAATTCGGGCATATCTACAAAGGAAAAGCCCTCTGGAAAGGAAAGACCCCTTTTCAATCCATGCAGTTGTTCAAGAATAAGACCTTTGGCACCCTGTTATTCTTAGACGGAAAGATCCAGATCTCGGAAAGAGACGAGAATCGTTACCATCAGTATCTCGTATCCGCGCCTATTCTGGCCCATAAGAACGCAAAATCCATATGCATAGTAGGCGGCGGAGATTGCTTCTCCCTGGAAGAAGCAATTAAATTTAAAGGATTAAAAAGAATTCTAATGGTAGAGATTGATAAGGGTGTTGTTGATTTCTGCATAAAATATTACCCGGTTATAAAAAAAGTCGTAAAAGACAAAAGAATAGAGATAGTTTATCAGGATGCACGAGCTTACCTTGAGAATACCGGAGAAAAATTTGATGTGATGATAATTGATTTAACCGAACCGCACGGGCCCTCAAAGATGCTCTACACAAAAGAATTCTACAATATTTGTGCAAACAGGATGAATAAGGGCGGCATCCTCTCCATTCATACGGACAATTTTGTCCTCTTCCCTGAGTCTTTCGCTACCATCTATAAAACCGTAAACAGCGTTTTTCCGTATATCTTTACCGCCAGGATAGACATGCCTTGTTTTGCCATGGGCTGGACGTACAGGATGGCTTCAAAAGAACCTCTCTCGCACGCAAGAATAGTTAAAAACCTTAAAACTTTAAAGAAGCAGGGGCGCATCCTTGAACAGTTCACTCCTTCCAGCTATCTCCTGGAGCCGGCCCCGGAGGAAACAAAGATTGTTAAAAAATTCGGAAGGGTTTCTACAGACAGGAAACCTTTTGATAAATTTGAAAACCTTCAGAAATACGTACTCGACAAGTAATGCTTAACAGGATTCCGCCGATTACAAAATTTCAGGTAAAAGCACCTATGCTTAAAAATGAACGTATTCAACTCTCTATAATTGCGGTTTTTGCGGTTATAGTCCTTTTTGCAAAACTCGGCGCCGGCGGGCTGGCCTCGTTCGACGACTGTTACTACGGGCAGCAGGCAAAAGAGATTCTTCAAACCGGAGACTGGCTTACCCTGCATTACCAGGGCAAGCCCCTGCACGAAAACGATCCGGTCTGCCTCTGGTCCATGGCTTTTATGTTCAAGACCTTCGGGATTTCGGAGTTTTCCGCCAGGGCCCACTCCGCCTTCTTCGGAGTTCTAACCATAATACTTCTCTATTTTCTCGGCAGACTGCTTTATAACCACTGGACCGGTATTTTTTCTTCGGTAATTTTACTTACCACGCAGATATTTACAAAATACGCAAGACACGCGATGCTTGATGTTACACTCTCTTTTTTCGTAATTCTTTCCCTCTTTTTCTTTGCCAAAGCCGTAAAAGAAGATGAGCAAGCCGCAGAAAATTCTCAGGGATTTTACTTCTTACTTTTCGGTATTTCAACGGGCATTGCGATATTGACTAAAAATCTTCTTGGTGTTTTTCCCTTGCTTACAGCAGTTCTATACACCCTCTTTAACAAAGGTTTTACCGGACGCTATACTTTTAAGCTCCTGTTTGCCGCAGTAATCGCGCTTGCCCTTCCTTCTATCTGGTATCTTTACAGCTACAAAACGAGCGGAACAGAGTTTTTTAAGGTACATTTTGGTTATATCCTTTTTGACCGCGCGCTCAAAGAGAATGCGGGAAAACAGGATTTTAGAAGTTATACTTCCTATGCCCTGGCCCTCTTTAAGTTTTATCAACCCTGGATTTTTCCTGCCCTGGCAGGCTTCATCCTGATGATTACAAAATGGGTAAAAGAAAGAGACCGAGGCTCCCTTATTCTTATAATTCATGCGACTCTGACTCTCTTTATTCTTTCTGCCTCAAACGCAAGAAAAATATGGTATCTTATGCCTGTCTTCCCTGTTTTTGCCGTAATGGCTTCTCTGTTTGCGAATAAATATATCCTTAAAACCGAAAAGACAAGATTTGCAGCCCTGGCCTCCTTATTTGGAGCGGGGGCTGTTCTTTCCCTAGTAATACTTTTTACACCGGTAAGGCTGGACTGGGACCGAAATGCGGACCTTAAAGCAATAGCCCCTTATGTAAAAGAAATTGTACCTGAAAACCGGAGAATTTTGACCTATCAAACAGAGGAGTACTTTGCCGTTCAACTGCCCCTTATATTTTATTCAGACAGATCGGCAGATTACCCGATAACCAAAAAAGAAGATTTGCTTGGCCTCTTAAAAGGAAAAGAACAGGTTTATTGTTTGACTTACTTAAAACCCTATAACGAACTTGGAAACTGGCAGATAATTGCCAGATATGGAGAACTGATTTTCTTTACAAATAAACCCCTCCAGGAGAGAAAGCTTCCTCTTTATGAAAACTTGCTTCCCTATAAGATAAGGCGCTAAGAAAAGATGTTCGCGCGTTAGACCGGGTTTTCTAGGTCTTCTTACAGATAGAAGCATAGGAACAGAAATAACACGTGCCTGATCCTTTATTATTAGTATCCTTCTTCGGAAAGTCTCCGTTTAATATGGAGCGAACTGCTTTTTCGGCGGTGAAAAGCGCGGACTCGTACAGTTCGTTTACTTTATCCTTTTTGATAATCCTTGCTTTACCTTCTTTTAGATCATAAACACAAAACACGCCCGGAGTACGGACTCCTTCACCCGCAATCATCCTGGCATACAAAGCAAGCTGTATACTTTCGCCTTTAACAGTCTTTTCAAAATATGTTTTTGCTCCGCTTCCGGATTTATAATCAATAACAGCATATTCTTTATCGCTGCAGTCAACCCTGTCGATCCTTCCTTTTACCGCCGCTTCAACATTTTTCAGCTTAAAACGCCCTTTTTTTTCGACACAATAAACATACGGATATTCTTTGAAGAGCACTCGTTCCTCTCTTAAAATCCGATTTAAAAGAGTGTCCACGCGTTTTCTGATATGATCTTTCCAGAATTCATGCAGGGCTGTTTTCTTTAATTCCGTTTCAACCGAAAAAGTTATTTTCTCTTCAAGCAGCCCGGGATCTTTTTTACCCGGAGCAAAAGAACCCTCCATCACCTGGTGGAGCAGGGCGCCTATCTTTGCGCTCTCTATTTCGAATTTCGGTTCTTCAAGAATTTCCATTCCGAGTATTTTCTCAAGATAAAAGATAAAAGGACAGTCCAGATACCTGTCAATAGCGGTTACGCTGAGCTCCATATTTTCAGAAAAGACCGACCGTATAAATTTTCCGGCTTTTGCCTTATCGGCAAATTCCTCCGATTCAAAGAAAAATCCGCTCAATCCTTCTTTTCTCCCCTCTTCAAGCTGAAGCTCTTCTTCAGCCGCCGGCATCGTTCCGGTTATCTCAGGCGGTGTTTTATCCGCTTCCGGAAGAAAATTGGAGGCGCTTACAAGTTTATCACCTTTCTGAACGGAATAGGAAAGATAAAGCCCCGTTCCCGGAGATTGAACAAGCCTGTAAAAATGAAGGCGTTGAAGTTCGATCCTTCTTAAAAAATGCACAAGCCCCAGCTCTTTTCTCGCTTTATCGGGAATAATCATCTCCTGTTTCGGCTTCAGGGGAAAATCCCCGTCGGAAAGCCCTCCGAAAAACAGATGGTCAGAGTAAAGCCCCCGGGTATCAAGAACTCCAAGGACCCTCACCGCGTCGGAGTTCGCACTCTCTTCCTGGTAATGCGATTTTGCGAGTATATTCAAAAATACACGCGCATTTTCCTCGGGTAAATTTTCTTTTCCTTTTAAAACTTTCAGCATTTTTTCCATACCGCTTAAAAGCTCGTAAAACCCTTCTTTTATATCTTTTTCCTCAATGGAATATTGCAACAGAGCAAGCGTATTTCTCAGTTCTTTCGTAAAATTCAGCAAAGTTAAGGGTTTATTCAACACGGACAGGGCAAAAAAGACTTTTTTCAAATCTTGCTCAAGCACCGTTATGTTCTTTTCGTTTTTTTCAAAATAATCCGGCTCCTCATTTTTCAGCCTTTCTGCAAGTTCACTCCATTGGCCGGCCCCTCCGATAATCCCGGCCTTTCTGGAAAAAGGAGAAATAAACTCTCTTGAAATTGCCTTAAAAGCAAGCAGACGCGGAGAGCTTACCAAATCGACCGTAAGCCGTCTTGGAAGCCCTTCTAAAATACATCTTACGAGCAGTGAGACAGGCCTAAGCTGAGGCAAAGAAAGATACGGTCTGTCAACCGAGGTGGAAAACGGAATTTTATATTTCGGAAATATCCTTTCGACATACGGAATATAAGCAAACATCGAAGGAAAAGTCACCAAAATATCCCTGTATTCGCTCTTGTTCTTCTTGAGCTTAAGAATACGGCGGGCGATACCGGAAACCTCGGCTTCCATAGAAAGAGCTTTATTTACTTTCTGCGCGGACAAATTCCGCAGCGCTTTTTCTCTTTTGATTTTTATAACAGCGGTTTTACCCAGAGCTTTCGCAAATTCCAGAAAATCGCTCTTTATTCCCCTTATTTCTTCAATATCTTCTTCCTGATAATGAAGCAGCACTGTTTCCGGGCTGTTTTTTATAAGCGCAGAAAAGAATTCTTTCTGCCTGATTGTAACATCAAAGAAACCATCCAGTACCAGAATATCATAACCAGTTTTATTTTTTCCAAGAAGCTCTCCCGCCGAAGATAACCTGTCAACATCATCCGCAAACCCGAGTTTTTTAACTGTTTCCTGATATTTTTTCAGAATATCCGCGGAGAAAACAGCTCTTTCGGATACTTTATCATAAGTATCCAGCAGGGTTTTAAGTTTCTTTTTTAACCCCGGGGTATCGGAGCCAAAACCGTAATTTCTTAAATCCGTAAGAAGTTCCACAAGCACATTTACCGTACCGGGGGATTTATTAAAAAGAGAAGTATATTTTTCTTCGGAGGAAAGTATTTCAGTTACAAGGATGAGTTTTAATTTATCATCAAAATACCGCCCCGCGCCGGCACCTGTCAGGATTTTATTTACAAACCTGTCCAGGGAATAAAAACCCCAGGTTTTACACTCCGCGTCGAAATAACTCTTAACTTCCTCCGCTTTTCTTCCGGAAGGCGAGATATAAAGCACGCTTTTTCCGGAATTTTCGGCTTTTAATCCGGAAAGAACTTCCTCGGAGGGAGTCTTTTTTTTATGCCAGGAAAAAGGACAGGTGTATATTTTAATCATAAGAAGATTGCGCTAATCCCCGCATCAAGCAATACTTTTTTCATGCGAATTGAAAACTTCCTTATAAGTCAGATTTTTCTTTTTAAAAAAACTATTTTTCCGCCGACTATCACCGCATAGACATTAAATTTTTCGTCCACAATGGCAATATCAGCGTCTTTCCCCGCCCTTATTCCGCCCTTATTTTTTTTTCCAAGAACTTTTGCGGGCACGGAGCTTAACATGCGGACGATTTCTTCAAAAGCCGCTCCTGTATAATCCATCATCCTTTTTGCAGCCTGATTCAAAGGAAGCGCCGTCCCGATCAGGGTACCGTTGTAATAGTAGCAGGTACCTTTTACATTTTTGTATTTTATACCGTGATAAGTATATGCGCCGTCGCCCAGCCCTATCGGGGAAAACCCGTCTGTAATGAGGCAGATTCTGTCAGCGCCGAATATTTTATAGATCATTCTAAGCACTGAAGGATGAAGATGCACCCCGTCAGCTATAACCTGTACAGTCATATTTTTATTTTCTGCAGCCGCTCCCAGGACCCCGGGCGCTCTGTGATGTAAAGGCGGCATGGCATTAAAAAGATGGGTAACCTGGCTAATCCCTGCCTTTATACCGGCTTTTGTTTCTTCATAGGAAGCCGTAGTATGACCAATGGAAGCTACCGCATCTGTTTTTTTCAGTTTTTTGATAATTGAAAGGGCGCCTTTCAACTCCGGCGCAAGGGTCATCATTCTCAACGCACCTTTGGAAGCCTCCTCTATTATCTTCATTACTTTGGAGGAAGGGCGCCGAACACCGTCAGGCCGTATCATGCCTTTCTTTTTAATATTTATAAACGGTCCTTCAATGTGAAGGCCGAGCATTCTGGCGCCTTCCTCATTGGAATACTTTATAAAGTCGGCAGCCGCCCTCAGATGTTCCTGCTTTTTCCCGGGAGCTAACGCTGTAGTGGCCAGGTACGAGGTTGTACCGGTTGCGGCAAGCGCCTTTGATATTTTTCTGAAAGCAGCAAACGTCCCGTCAAAAACATCAGCCCCTCCCGCTCCCTGGACATGCACATCAATAAACCCGGGAACAGCAAACCTTCCCCGGCAGTCCAGGACAGGAATTCCCTTTGCCTTTATTTTTCCGGCAATGCGCTTGATTCTGCCTTTTTTAACCAGAATATCTTTCTTTCCGGGTAATATTTCCGGCGCGGAAACGCGGCAGTTCTTAAGTAAAATATCTTTCACTTATTTTCCTTTTTTGCTTCTGACAAAAATAATATTCGAGTAATCTGTCTTATATTTCTTCAGTTTATGAGCGTATGTTTTAAACTCTTCAAAATCCCCGGGCTGAATTTTATATTTAATATTCTTAACCTCCGATAAGATTTCAAGCTTATTCTTTTCGGAAAAATATTCAAGAAAACTCTTTTGATACGGATCATCTCTTTTTAACTCGGGAGGAATATTT
>JAZDIO010000183.1:0-5195 GCA_043804965.1 Candidatus Firestoneibacteriota bacterium
ATTTCCTGAAGCAATAAATTAATATTCATTCTAACTTCTCCCCAAGATACGCCTCTATTACTTGCCTGTTTTTCTGGACTTGTGAAGGAATGCCTGACGCAATATTTTTTCCGTAATTCAATACAAAAACCCTGTCAGATACGCTCATAACCAGCTTCATATCATGTTCAATCAAAAATATAGTTACACCTCTTTCTCGAATTTGCCGAATAAGAAAAATCAATTCTTTTGTTTCAACAGCATTCATACCGGCCGCAGGTTCATCCAGTAATAACAATACCGGCCCCGTCGCCAAAGCCCTTGCAATTTCAAGCTTTCTTTGTTCTCCATATGCAAGATTTGAAGCCAGTTGGTATATTTTATCAGATAATCCAACGAATTGCAATAGTTCGAAAGATTGCCTGAAAATTAAACCTTCGCCAAATTTCAGGGTTTTTCTTCGTATTAAAATATCAAAAAGAGATACTTTTCCTCTTATTGCTGAGGCAACCAGCACATTCTCAATAACAGTCATATTGGAAAAGAGCCGTATATTCTGAAAGGTCCTTGCTATTCCCATCCTTGCTATCAAATGCGGAAGATGATGTTTTAAGTCCAGAGCCTGATTCTTGTATTTTATTTTGCCCTCATTAGGCTTATATATCCCCGTCAAGCAGTTGAAAAAAGTAGTTTTTCCAGCACCGTTTGGGCCGATAAGACTGACAATTTCACCTTTTTCAATATCCAGATTTGCTTTATCTAAAGCGGTAAGTCCGCTAAAAATCTTTGTTAAACCATAAACCTCCAGAAGTTTTGACATCATCTTCTCCTGTCTTCAGCAAGACTTTCATCTTCCTCGTTTTTTATAGCTTCTGAAGCAGGAAAAAGCTCGGCTTTTCTTCTTAAATTGCTGAATATTCCCTGAGGCCTAAAAAGCATCATGACAATAAGTATCATTCCAAAAAACAGCATTCTGTAATCAGCAAATCCGGGCATAATATCCCTTAACAGCTCGGGAAGCATACTTAAAATAATTGAGCCTATTATAACACCAGGAATACTTCCAAGTCCGCCCAGGACAACCGCACATAGTATCATTGCCGAATCTATAAATGTAAAACTATCGGGACTGACAAAGGTTTGGAACTGAGCAAATAAAAATCCTGCAAGGCCCGCCATAATACTTCCCAGAACAAAGGCAAACAATTTCATCTTTGTAATATTTATTCCGACAGAAGATGCCGCTATCTCATCTTCTCTTATTGCAATCCACGCCCTGCCTATCCGTGAATTTTCAAGAGCTCTTACCAAGTAAATTGAAAATCCAGTAAAGACTAAAAGCAAATAATAAAAGCTCCAGGGAGTGGTAAAAGAAATTCCAAAAAACGAAGGGTTGGGAATACCGCTTATACCTTTGGGTCCGTTCGTAAGACTTTCGAAGTTATTAATAAATATTCTCGTAATCTCCCCCAGCCCCAGAGTCACAATAGCCAGGTAATCGCCTCTAAGGCGCATCACAGGAAGCCCGCTTGCAAAACCAACAATTCCGCTGCCGATAATGACAAATATTATAGCAGGGAAAAATGTAAAACCAAATTTCACGGTTAAAATGGCGGTAATATAAGCACCTATTCCGTAAAAAGCAGCAAAACCAAGCGCAAGCAGCCCGCAAAAACCTACAACAATATTAAGCCCCAGAGCAAGAATAATGTAAATCATGGTTATTACAAATACACTTAAGTAATCAGGACGATTAATAAAAAAAGGTACGGCCAATGCCGCCAGGAAGGATAAAGTGTAAACATTATTTTTTATATAATTCATAGCAATATCTTACTTTACAATCAGCGGAAAATCAACAGCAAATCAAAAAATTTTAATAAGGCGTATTACAACAGGACCGAATATAACAATAAATATTACAGGAAATATAAATAACACGAGGGGCAGCATGAGTTTAACCGGAGCCTGCAGCGCCTGTTTTTCAATTCTTTGCACTCTTTTTATCCGGATTTGGCGGGTTTGAAGTCTGAGAGTCCCTGCAATACTTGTCCCCAGCCTTTCCGATTGAATTATGGATGAAATAAAAGATGAAAAATCCCGCATATTTACCCGAAGAGAAATATCTTTTAGCGCCTCTGCCCTTTGTTTTCCGATTTTCACATCTTTCAGGTAGTTCTCCAACTCCGCCCTTAATGCAGAACCCCTCGCTTTTGAAATATATTTTATTAGGGCATTATCAAAGGTCATTCCCGCCTCAACGCATACGGTAATGACATCCAGTAAAAAGGGCAATTCCTTCAGTATTTCCTTCTCGTATTTCTCTTTATTGTTTTTAATTTTCATGTCCGGATAATAAAACAATCCAAGAGCAACTCCAAAGGTATACATATCCACGATTTCAAACAACATAATAAGAATAATGAACCCTGTAAGAGCAAGGATCTCTTTATACGCAAGAAACTCATCAGGAGTATATTCTTTATCAGACTTGCACTCTTGCAGCTTCTGCCTGAGCCGCTCCCGGTATTTAATTATCGGAAAGCGGGCATTAATGCTTGCGATGGTTTTTACCAATAACTTGAATAGTTCGTAAATACCTGAAGTTTTGACACTGCCGGAATTAAGGGCTCTTCTGGCCACCAGTACAGTATTATAACCAAACTGCAGCTGCCTTATTACAAGAAATATTACAACTGAAAATATTAACGCCGTTATGACCAGCATTTCCCCTCCTAATAATCTATTTGGGTAATTTTTCTGATAAAAGCAATCCCGCTCAATTCCATTATCAAAGCTAAAATCATTAAGACCCTTCCCAAAACCGTGTTAAACATGGGAAAAATCAATTCTCTGTCAATCAGAAAAAGAAAAAGTAATAAAACAAACGGAAGAGTTCCCACAATAAGCCCTGAAAGTTTTCCCTGCGAAGTCAGAGTTTTAATCTGCCCCTCCAATCTGGCATGCTCCCTCATATTTTCCGATACTTTCAACAATATTTCAACAAGGTTCCCTCCGGCTTCCCTGGATATTATTACGGAGGTTACAAACAACTCCAAATTATCATCTTTATGCTTCCTACTTAATTCGGCGAGGGCTTTCTCAACATTCACGCCCAGAATTATTTTATCCTGCACTTCTTTGAACTCTCCGGATAACGGCTGAGGCAGCTCTTTTATAAGATAGGCCACCGCCTGTTGAAAAGTCATACCTGAACGAAGAGCTCCCGCGATTAACTCCACCCCGTCAAGTAATTGACTTCTAAATTTATCATCTATTATCCTTTTTTTTCGGTATTCCATGAACTTGGGCAGTCCATACACCAAAGAGGTAATGACAAACGCTAAAAGCAGATTAGAAAAAAATAACAATATAAAAAACATTGCCAGCGCTGTATATATTAACAATCTCCCCTTGAGAATCATACAGGTATATTACTTTAAGATTATGGACGAAGTCAACACTTATTTCGGCAAATGTTGTAGTCCTGTATCACATAAAAAGCCAAAAAGCTGGCACCACCGCTCCTTTGCCTTGTTTTATCTTTTACGCCCCTTTTTACACTTTTTTCAGGCGGGTGTGTACTTGTTACTTTTTCTTTTTTTGTCCACGGAGGAATTCTTCAATGAAAACATCTATCTCTCCGTCCATAACGGAGATGGTGTTGGTAACCTCAACCCCTGTTCTATTATCCTTAACCAGCCTGTACGGTTGGAACACATAAGACCTTATCTGGCTTCCCCACTCTATATCTTTCTTTTCGCCCTGAACCAATTTCATCTCTTCTTTACGTTTATCGCCATAAAATTCATAAAGCCTGGCTTTTAGAACCTTGTAGGCCATTGTTTTATTTTTCATCTGGCTTCTTTCGGACTGGCAGGTTACGACAATTCCCGAGGCATAGTGCGTAAGACGGATTGCAGATTCTGTGCGGTTAATATGCTGGCCTCCGGCGCCTGAAGCGCGGTAGGTATCTATTCTTATTTCTTCATCCGCAATATTCACTTCCACATCATCCACTTCCGGCATTACATCCACTGAAGCAAAAGAAGTATGACGCCTTTTGTTTGAATCAAAAGGAGATATCCGAACAAGACGGTGCACCCCTTTTTCCGATCTTAAAAAACCATAGGCATTTGTACCGGAAATAAAGAGGGTGACATCTTTAAGCCCTGCTTCCTCTCCCGGCTGATAGTCCACCATTTCCACGGTAAAACCTTTTTTCTCAGCCCATCTGTTATACATACGAAGAAGCAGGGATGCCCAATCCTGCGACTCTGTACCGCCTGCTCCCGGATGAATGGACAGAAACGCATTATGCGTATCGTACTTATCGGTAAAATAAAGTTTGAGTTCTTCCGTACGGAGATCTCTTTTAAGTTTGTTCAGCTGTTCAACAATTTCTTTAAGGAGTGCGGGATCTTCCCCCTGTTTTATAAGCTCCAGCCCTGCCAGGACATCCTCGGCTTTCAAATTTAAAGCATTCCAATTATCCAGTTCTTTCTTATTATCCTCGCGCTCTTTCATCAACTTCTGCGCTTTTTCATTGTCGTTCCAAAAACCGGCGCTGCCCGAAAGATTATCTAGCTCTGCTATCCTTAACTGTTTTTTAGACAGGTCAAAGATGCCTCCAAAGTTCTGAAATTTTTGCTTTTATTTCAACTATCTCTTCTTTTGGTTCAGGCATTGTTCACATCCTTCCACGAGAATACGGACCTTATCCGTCAGAACTTCAACAAATCCTTCTTCAACATTTAATTCTTTTACTTCTTCCCCGCATCTATATTTTACTTTTCCTTTTTTTAATACAGCAAGCATAGGAGCATGGTTCTTTAACACTCCAAAACTCCCGACAAGAGAAGGCGCTTCAAGGAATTCGACCTCCCCGTTAAAAAACATTTCATCAGGAGTCAGTATTTCTAATGTGAAACTCTTTGCAGTATTCATATTTATACTCCATATGGCAGTTTAGTTATTAGTTCTTACTTGATTGCCTGCAAAGATTCCACTGATTACAAAGCTACGGGATTCCACTGACACAAACTTTTCTTACTGCAATTCCCATAACCTTTAGCGGCTTACTTTCAACTATAGCACAATACAGGCATTTCTCTCATGTACTTTTTTCCATATAATATAATTATTTGAGCACATCTTCCGAGGTTGAGATAACAACCTTTTTACTTCTACATTTAGGACACATAAACCTTTTCGCG
>JAZDIO010000184.1:0-8084 GCA_043804965.1 Candidatus Firestoneibacteriota bacterium
AATTCCAGCAGGTTTCATTTTGACTCCAAAACAACTCTTAACACTTTCAGATAAGTTTTTCTTCCCTCGCCGCCGTAATATAATCCATGCAATATTCATCTTTATTCAGGAGCGCTTTCGCGGCATAAACAAGGGATACCATCTTTTTATCAAGAGGATCTATAAGCGCAGAATCAAGCCCTGCCGCCATAAGCATTACAACAAAAGCCTGATTAATAAGAGCCCTTAAAGGGAGCCCATAAGAAATATTTGAAAGCCCGCAAGTAGTTTTAATTCCCGGAAATTTCGCTTTAATCTTCATAATACTTTCTGCGGCATCCAATCCGTTAATACCATTCGTTGACAGCGGAAAGATACAAGGATCAACATAAATATCTTCCACTTTTATTCCTGCTTTCAGTATCTTATTAACAAGTGAATCCGCAATTTCCATACGGCGGATTACCGTATCTGCCACCCCTTTTTCATCTATAAGAAGCGCAACAACCATAGTGTCATATTGTTTCACGAGCGGGAGAACTGCTTCAATTCTCGGCTGTTCATCCGTTACCGAGTTAATCAAAGGCCTGCCGTTTTTATTTAGAACAAGCGCGGCTGAAATCGCTTTAGCGTTCGCCGAGTCTATGCAGAGGGGAAGTTTTGTGTGCTTTTGAACCAGATCCATAAGCCATTTCATATCTTCTATTTCTTTTTCCGGCGATTTTCCGGCGTTAACATCTATCATGTGAGCGCCAAACTGTTCCTGCTCCACCGCTTCTTTAATTATATATTTATCGTCTTTATTAGAAACCGCCGCACCAACATGTTTTCTTGTAGCATTTATTCTCTCGCCGATTATTATCATAATTGACTCCTTGGAAGTGAATTACTAAGAACTATTGAGACTAATGACTATTTAAGGAAGTCGTTAAGAATTCCGACGCTATTTTACAGATATTCTTTACGGAGGCGGAGTCTTTTATCCGCCATCATTAATTAGTAATTAGTCATTTGTCATTAGTAATTGTATTTAAAGTGCCGGGAGGGGGACTTGAACCCCCACGGGAAAGCCCATACGCACCTCAAGCGTACGTGTCTGCCAATTCCACCATCCCGGCGCTTAGAGTACTTGCTGCAAAAAGAGGTTTTAGTATAATAACAGATTAGAGCTGTAAAATCCAGATAAAACAAGCACGAAATTCTAAGCACGAAATTCGAAACAAAACTGATAAAAAGATAAATTCTAAAAAAGAACCAAAAATAGAGTATTTCGCTTTTTCATTGCGATTAAGCTTTATTATTAACTTGCATTTCTTTTCTTTTTTGTTTAGAATTTCGAGTTTCGTGCTTCGAATTTATCTCTTAACCAGCTTGTCTTTCCCCAGCACCATCCCTGCTCTGTCATACGAAACAAATTCATAATCCGTGGTATGGACCAGGCATTTTTTCGGGCAGGATTCGACACATAGGCCGCAGTACATGCATCTGCCGAAATCTATAACATAACTGCTGGTTTTTCTTTTGTTATCAATCGGATCTTTGTAGACTTCCATGGTAATACACTGTACGGGACAGATACGCGCGCAAATCTGACACCCGTCGCAAAGTTCTTCTCCTTTGTCGTTACAGAGTTGTCTTAACGTACCCCTCCAGATAGGAGCAATCTCGCGTCTTTCATAAGGATACTGCACAGTTACCGGTTTTGTAAAATAATATTTTAACGTAACACTCATACCTGCTATCAAGCTCCAGGCGCCTTTAAATATTTTTGCAAAATAATTCACCATTTAAACACCACCATACGCACCCCAATAATAAATATGTTAAGGAACGCTAAAGGAATAAGAACCTTCCAGCCAAAGTCCATCAGGCGATCGACTCTCAATCTCGGGAATGTCCATCTGAACCACATCAAAACAAAAACTATAAAATAAGTTTTAAGTAAAAGTATGACAATGCCGGGCAAGAAGGAAAGCCAGGCTGGAGCGCTCCACCCGCCCAGGAATACCGTAGCGGCAACCATTGAAACAATCAGCATATTTGTAAATTCCGAGAGCATGAAGAAACCATATTTAAGTCCGCTATATTCCGTATTATAGCCGGAAACGATCTCTGATTCTGCCTCCGGAATATCAAAAGGAGTTCTATTCACTTCGGCGGTAGCCGCAATAATATATAAAATAAATGCTAATGGCTGGGTAAAGACAAACCAGTAATTTCCCGCCCCGCTCTGAGCGGCAACCATATCATTAAGCTTCAGACTTTCTACAACCATAACAATACTCAGAATAGAAAGGACCAGCGGAAGCTCATAACTGATCATCTGCGCGGCTGACCTTATTCCGCCAAGGAGCGTGTATTTATTATTAGAAGCCCAGCCGCCCATAATAATCGCAAGAACGGCGATAGAAGAAAAGGCAAATATTAAAAGTATTCCGATATTAAGATCCTGAACAATAAGGTTTTTTTCAAACGGTATTACCAGAAACGCCATCAAGGAAGGAACAAAAACCACTATAGGAGCTATCCTGTGAACCCATTTATCCGCTTTTGCCGGAATAATATCTTCTTTAAACAAGAGTTTTACCATATCAGCTATAGTCTGAGCCCAGCCGCGCCAGCCGCCGACATGCATAGGCCCCAGGCGGGACTGCATATGCGCAGAAACTTTCCTTTCCAGCCAGATAAGATACAGCACTGAAACGGAAATAAAAACAAGGAGTGCAACGCCGAAAATTATCTTTTCTATGGTATAGGCAACGATATAGGGAAGTCCCAGCCAGCTTATCAATTGCTCAATAATTCCTACAACCCACAGCCAGAACCTCTCCAGTCCGTAACTTGAACTCATCTGTCAATCTCTCCAAGAGTTATATCAATAGAACCTAAAATTGCTATGACATCAGCAACTTTGACTCCAATCAGAACTTTTTGAAGTATCTGCAGGTTAATAAAAGAAGGCGCTCTTAAATGAAAACGATAAGGATTAACAGAGCCGTCACTGACAAGATAAACCGAAAGTTCGCCTTTCGGCGACTCTGTCCGCACATAAGCTTCACCGGCAGGGGGTTTTATTACTTTCGGGACCTTTGCTATAATTTCACCAGGTTCAAGCTTCTCCAATACCTGTTCAATTATCTTTAACGATTCACGGAGTTCCAGCATCCTCAGTAAATATCTGTCAAAACAATCTCCGTTTTCCAGACAAGGGACCTTAAAGTCAAATTCATTGTAAACAGAATAAGTATCGTCTTTTCTAATATCATATTTAATACCGGAAGCCCTGACTACAGGACCGCTCAAGGAATAACCCGTGCAATCTTCTTTTGAAAATTTGCCGATACCCACAGACCTGTCTCGAAAGATAACGTTATCCGTAACTAAATTATCATAATCTTTTAATTTATCTCTCATGAACTTAATAAATACTTTTGTCTTTTCGACAAAATCTGAAGGAAGATCTCCTGCCACCCCTCCGACTCTAAAGTAATTATAAGTAAGACGGGCTCCGGAAACACTTTCAAAAAGCTCAAGGACCTGTTCTCTTTCTCTAAAACCAAAAATTAAGGCGGTTGTAGCTCCAAGATCCATGGCAAAGAAACCAAAGAAAAGCATATGATTTACGACCCTGTTTAATTCCGCCATTATGACTCTAATATACTGCGCTCTCTTCGGCGCTTCAATCCCGAGAACTTTTTCAACAGCCAGAGCAACCGCAAAGTTATTATTCATAGAGCAGACATAATCATACCTGTCGCTCATAGCGATATTTGCCTGGTAAGTACGTTTCTCAGCGAGCTTTTCCATTCCCCTGTGTAAATAGCCGATATCAGGCTCAGCTTTAACGATAACTTCACCGTCAAGCACAAGACCAAGGCGCAGCACCCCGTGTGTAGAAGGGTGCTGAGGCCCCATGTTTAAATACATGGTCTCAAAACCGTCTTTATCCAGTATTTTAGTCGTATTGATCAGGTTTTCTGTCATAGTCTTTTCTCAAGGGATATCCTTCCCAGTCGCAGGGAAGCAGAATCCTTTTTAAATCCGGATGGCCCGGAAAGCTGATACCAAGAAGGTCAAAGGCCTCTCTCTCCTGCCAGTCTGCGCCCGCGTGAAGCGGCGTAATGGAAGCTACTTCCGGCTTTTCTTTTGAAAGCCTGACCTTTAAAGCAATTTTTACCTTGCTTTCCAGGGAATGAAGATGATAAATAACCTCAAAATACTCTTTGTAGTCCGTTGCGCAAAGATTTAAAAGAAAATCAACCCCTTCCTCTTTGAGATATTTGATAACTTCAAAGATGGAAGATGCCGGACAAACAAAAGCGGGGATGCCGTCTTTCAGTTTATCGACAGGAACTTCAATAATATCCGGGAATTTCTCTTTTATTTCACTTAAAAATTTTTGCGCGGCCATTATTTTTTATAGTATCCTTCTTTATTTTTTCCTGTAACTTTATAATGCCCTGAATAAGATTCTCGGGGCGGGGAGGACAGCCGGCAACGTAAACATCCACCGGAATTACTTTGTCCACTCCTTTTACCACGGAATACGAGTCATAAAAAGGGCCTCCCGTATTGGAACAGCTGCCCATGGAGATAACATATTTCGGTTCACCCATCTGATCATAAAGTTTTTTCAACCTGGGAGCCATTTTTTTAGTTAAGGTACCCGCAACAAATATTAAATCGGCCTGCCTTGGAGTCGGCCTCGGAAAAACACCGAATCTGTCAAGGTCATATTTCGACATATTCGCGGAGATCATTTCAAAAGCACAGCAGGCTAAACCAAAAGTCAGGGGCCAGAGAGAATTTGACCTGGACCAGTTAATAAACCAGTCCGCGGAAGTAATTACAAAACCTCCGCCGGGAAACTTCTCAAGTATATACGGCGCTTCATCAAGCACTATCCCCATTTTATTCCTGCTCCTTATCCCCTGATATAAGAATAACTCCGCTTACCACAGTTATTATTATAACCAGCACATTTACAACCAGCCAAAGATAACGGTTATCAATTATTAAGGTTATCATAACAAGAAGCGCAAGAAATAATAGCACCTGCCCTATCTTCTTTTTTCTGGTCATCCGTCTTTAATCCTTTTCGTTTTAAATAACAAACCGCCTTAAACAGGCGGTTTTGCCTTAATAATGTTATTTTACCATTTTACAAGCAGTTTTTCAAACCTAATTACCTTAGTACCTTAGTAAACCAAACCTAATTGAACAATTCTCAGCCCCTGCTCTTATTCTACAGGAAAACGTGCTTCATTATTCCTTTAATGTTTGGTTTTACCTTTATGGGCGGTTTTGAAGACTTGAGCGCTCTGTCAGGGTCTTTCAGTCCGTGGCCGGTAAGAATACAGACTACTTTGGCTTTTTTACTGCCGGCTCTTTTTGCGAAATACTTATTTTTGGCAAGTCTATAAACACCCGCTATAGAAGCGGCTGAGGCCGGCTCGCAATATACACCTTCTGCAGCAGCAAGTATTTTATAAGCAGCAAGTATTTCATCATCTGTGACTATATCTATAAGTCCTCTGGACTCATCCCGCGCCGCTTCAGCTTGTTTCCATGAGGCAGGATTACCTATACGAATCGCAGTTGCCAGGGTTTCCGGGTTTTTAATAGGATACCCTCTGACAATAGGAGCGGCCCCTTCAGCTTGAAAACCAAGCATTACCGGAGTCTTCTTAATCCTCCCTGCGGCTTTAAATTCCTTGTACCCCTTCCAATACGCAGTTATATTCCCGGCATTTCCTACAGGAATAGCGTGAAAATCAGGAACAAAATTTTCACAAATTTCGAAAGCTCCTGTTTTCTGCCCTTCAATCCTGTAAGGATTAATGGAGTTAACAAGCGTAATGGGATACTTTGAGGAAATCTCTTTCACAACATTCAAAGCATCATCAAAATTACCGTCTACGGCTAGAACCGTTGCGCCATGCATAAGAGCCTGTGTAAGCTTGCCTAAGGCTATTTTTCCGGCAGGAAGGATTACAACGCATTTCATCCCCGCTCTTGAAGCATAAGCCGCCGCTGAAGCGGAGGTGTTTCCGGTAGAAGCACAGATCACCGCTTTAGAGCCCGCTTCTTTCGCTTTGGAAATAGCCATCGTCATGCCGCGGTCTTTAAAAGAGCCTGTCGGGTTCATGCCTTCAATTTTCAGATAAAGCTCTATGTCTTTGCTGATTTTTCTTTCAAGATTAAAAGCGCGTATGAGAGGAGTATTTCCTTCGCAGATAGAAATCACCGGCGTCTTTTTTGTTACCGGAAGGTATTTTCTCCATGTTTCAATCAGCCCTCTGTAAATTTTTATTTCGTTCATTATTCTCCTTTTTCTATACGGAGAGCCAGGGACTTTTCCTTGATAACGGAAAGCTTGTCAATCTCACCAAGGGCTTTTCTCATTTCTTTCTCTTTAGCCTCATGAGTGGTCATAATTACCGGGACCTTGCTCCCTGAATGCTGTTCTTTCTGGTCCACGGAAGATATGCTTATTCCATGTTTTGCAAGGATTCCGGCTATTTTCGAAAATACACCCGGCCTGTCAAGAACAATAAATCTTAAAAAATACCTAAAAATAACTTCTTCTATAGGCTTGATTTTTATTTTAGATTTGCCTTTTTCAAAAAAGACGCTAGGAACTTTACCTGCGATACCGTTAATAATATTCCTGGCTATATAAATAATATCACTTACCACCGCGGAAGCGGCAGAAGCGCCGCCGGCTCCCCGTCCGTAAAACATGACAGGACCCACGGCATCACCTACAAAATAAATACCGTTATAAACATCATCCACCGCCGCCAGCTGATGCTCGCATGAAATAAGCGCGGGGTGGACCCTTACATCAAGAGAATTCCCGCAATCCTTGGTAATCGCCAGAAGCTTTATAACATACCCCAACTCCCTTGCGTCAATCATGTCTTTTCTCGTAATTCTGGAAATTCCTTCCGTGTATATATCATTTAAGTCCACTACCGTATCAAACGCAATAGACGAAAGTATGGCAAGTTTATTTGCCGCATCCCTGCCTTCAAGATCGGTTGAGGGATCGGCTTCGGCATAACCTTTTTCCTGAGCATCCTTTAGCACCTCTGCAAAATCCTTTTTATCTTCAAGCATTCTGGCAAGAATATAGTTAGTCGTCCCATTGACAATACCATATATAGATTTAATATTATTTGCCGCTAATCCGTCATGAAGGGCCTGAATCACGGGAATTCCGGCGCCTACCGAGGCTTCAATATAGACATCAACACCGTTATTTTTGGCAGTTTCCATTATATCTTCCCAATACTTTGCCAGCACCGCTTTATTCGCAGTTACAACATGTTTTCCGTTTTTTAAGACATCAATAATAAATTTATGAGCCGGCTCCAAACCTCCTATTAATTCAACAACGATATCTATTTCCGGATCATTAATTATTTTATAAGCATCGGTGGTGAGAATCTTCTTGTCTATTTTTATTCCCCGCGGGGTCTTTATATCCTTATCCGCTATCCGTTTTACAACGATTTTTCCGCCAACCCTGCTGTTAACTTTAGCGTTATTATTATTTATTATTTTTACTGCTGAAGCACCTACCGTGCCAAAACCGATTAAACCTATTTTTATTTCATTTTTCATAGATATTCCCCTTTAAAGGCAAAAAAAGTTATAGTACATTACTATTTATTTTATCAGAAATTGCAGTTTTATTAAAGCTAAAAAAAATCCGATTCTGCGGCAAGCAAATTAAATCCTGTCTTTTACAGCAAGAAATCAAATAATTTATTCATTTAAGGCCAGTATTAATAAGCGAAATCACAGAGGTTTTATCAGCTTTTATTTCTGTGGTAAAGAGGTGAGCATTATGAATATTAAACAAAAAGCATCAATCACCGCGGTAGGGCTGAATATTACATTGACCGTATTGAAATTCATTATGTTTTTTTTCACGGGGGGTCTGGCAATTCTATCAGAAGCCTGGCACAGCTTGACTGATATTACTGCTTCATCGCTTGTGTTTATTTCACTTAGGCCGCAAACTAAAACAAGAGAAATTAAATTATCTGCGGCTGGTTCAGGAGTAAAAAGCAAGAAAATGATATTAAAAGATATTT
>JAZDIO010000185.1:0-3502 GCA_043804965.1 Candidatus Firestoneibacteriota bacterium
CGGCTTCTGTTATCTCCGTATTTCAGGCTTCCCGGGTTAAGAAAGAGCGCGTCGCCTTTTATCACGGCTTCATATAGATGGGAATGCCCGTAAAGATAAATATCGGACTGGTTTTCTATTGCGACTTTATGGGGGTTTATATCCTCCGGTAAATCCTGCTCTTCCTGCCTGTTTGAATGCGTTATAAAGATATTAAAACCGGAAATTTCCATGAAAAATCTTCTGGGGATACCCGGCTCCTTGTATTCCGGCTCAAAAAGACCGGGGACACGGAACACCTCGTTTGAATATTCAAAAAGAACTGCTCCGTCCTTATAAGAATCTCCGAGATGAATAAGAGTAGTTGCTCCTAAAGATTTTGCGGTTTCCGCGGACTGTCTCAATCCGTCAAGATTTCTGTGGGTGTCGGAAAAGATCCCGACTATTGTTTTGTACATTTCATTTTGCACGTCTTGCATCTGGAATTGCAGGGTTCCAGATGGAACATTATATCGGTGTTTCTTAGAGACTTTTTAATGTCCTGCTCAATATGATGGGTAAGTTTGTGAGCGTTATCAACACTTAGATCTCTAGAGACGACAAGATGGAGATCTAGGTAGGTATAGGGTCCGGAGCGCCTGCTTCTTAATTTGTGAAAATCAATAAAAGTTCCGGAATTTTCAAGTATGGCTTTTTTTATAACAGTTTCTTCTTCTTCAGAAATTTTTGTGTCTACAAGGTTAAGTATTGCGTCCTTGGTAATCTGAAAAGCCGCAAAAGAAATCCAAATTGCGGTCGCGAGGGCTATGGCCGGGTCAAGATATTCCACATGCGGAATGATACCCTGTAAAAAACGAATCAGGAGCAGGGCGGTAAAAACTCCAAGAGAAGTATAGACATCTGTTTTTAGATGCCACGCGTCCGCGTTCAGCGCGTCGGATTTTGTTTCCTTTGCGATTTTAAAAAGATAGCGGGAGATTAGAATATTCGCGACGGTGGAAACAAGCATTATTCCGATACCCACGCCGATTATCTCAATTTTCACGCCGTGTATGATTTTATCGCAGGCTTCGTGAATGATGAGGTAAGCCGCGAAGAAAATAAGAAGTCCTTCCAATAAAGCGGAAACGCTTTCTACTTTGCCGTGACCGAAATGATGTTTTTCATCCGCAGGTTCGGCGGATTTAACTATAGAATACCTGGCAATAATTGCGGCTAAAAGGTCAATACCGGAATGAATAGCTTCGGCTATAATACTTACCGCCCCGGATATAAGCCCGACTGTGAGTTTTAATATTACCAGAATTGAGTTGGATATTACAGAGAAGCTGGCGGCAGTTTTCTTTTTCCTATGTAAATCTGATATTTGCTTTGTCGGCATAACATGTAATTTAGCATATAGAAGCACTAAAATCAAATGATTTACAGTAATCCCAGGTTTCTCCGGACTGCAATATTTATGAATGTTAAAAAAGATATGTTTTCTACTGCGGTTTTCCTGGGATTTTAAACTATTTAAAAAACAGAAAATATATGTTAAAATCTATTATTAAAATAACAAACATGGAGTGTATATGAAAAAAACCAAGAAGAAAGTCAGATTCTGGAAAAATCCTTTTGTACAGCTCCTGATTCTTGCAGGAGTTATATTATGCTGCGTTATAGGGTATTATATATATAGCCTGCCGGCTTTCTGGGTTAGGCCTGCGACAGCGGAATTTTCACCGGAGGAAGGAAAAGGCCTTTATCTGGGAATGTCTGCGGCTGAACTTAAGGCAGTCAAAAGTAAATTGTCCCTTTATAAAAACGGTAAACTATTTATTCATGAAATATATTATGACAGAAAAATAGGCGGCAGGCATTTTGACAGCGGGCATTATACCTTTAATACCTGCGGCAGGCTTATAAATCTTGGCTTTAGTAAACATCTAAAGCAGGATATAATGGAAAAAGAAAAGTATGAGTATATCAAATATTTTGTTTCAAAATACGGGGTTGATTATAAAAAAGGTATCTGGGTTTTTAAGCCGTATTCAAACAAGAGATTTGTCTATGACATGTTTGTTTGGGAAAAAAAGGACGCGAGGATTGTTCTGGAATTTTCTTTTTATGATAATGATAAGGACGGGTATTTATGCAGGAACTGCGGTATCTATCTTGATATAAACTATCCGAAAGCCAAAAACGAAGGTTTGTATAATAAATTCATTGACGATCAGAAAAATTCGGAACTTAAAGAAACCTTTAGGCATCATTTTCCCGATCTTGACAGGGAAATCGAGGATTTAAAAAAAGCTGCGAAACTCGCGGTTCCTCCTGAAAAAAACAAATAGAGAGCCTGGCCGAATACTTGATTTTACTTTTCATTGTCCAGGATCCTTCCGTTTCAGGAAAATTAAATTTTGGAGGTAATTATGAATTTGGATATAATAAAAACTCTTTCGGTAAAGACCGGTTCAAAGATTATGCTCCTGGTTATGGACGGTTGCGGCGGTTTAGGCAGCCCTTCTACCGAAAAAACAGAGCTGGAAACTGCAAAAAAACCGAACCTTGATAATCTCGCCAGAAAAGGAATTCTGGGTCTTTCGCATCCCGTCGGGCGGGGTATTACTCCGGGGAGCGGTCCCGCGCATCTCGGACTTTTTGGATACGACCCTCTGCATTATCTTATCGGCCGCGGAGTTTTGGAGGCTCTTGGCATCGGTTTTCATATGACGTCAAAACATATTTCCGCCAGAGCAAATTTTGCCACTATGAAAGACGGCGTGATTTTGGACAGAAGGGCGGGCAGGATTCCTACGGAAAAAAATATTGAAATAGTGGGGAAGCTTACAAATGCAATAAAGGAGATAGACGGAGTAAAAATAATATTTAAGAACGGTAAAGAGCACAGGTTTGTGGTAATAATGGAAGGCGAAGGTTTGGAAGACGGGCTTTCAGAAACGGATCCGCAGAAGGAAGGGCTTAAGCCTCATTTGGTAACGGCGCTTAACCTTAAGGCTGAAAAAGCAGCCGGCGTGCTTAATAAGCTTATGGTGAAAATAAATGAAACGCTTAAGGATGAACCGAGAGCGAACACCTGTTTGCTTCGCGGTATTGCAAAGTGCCCGCATATTCCTTCCATGAGCGAGGTGTTTAAGGTAAAGCCGGCCTGTATTGCAAATTATCCAATGTATAAAGGCCTGGCTACGCTTGTGGGAATGGACCTGCTTCAGACGGGGGATACGATCGAGAGCGAGTTTGACACCCTGGAGGCGAATTATAATAATTATGATTTCTTTTACCTTCACATTAAAAAGACAGACTCTTACGGAGAAGACGGCAACTTTGTAAATAAGGTAAAAATAATAGAAGAGGTAGACATTCAGATTCCCCGCCTGGAAAAGCTTGGTTTCGATGTTATAGTTGTAACCGGAGATCACAGTACTCCCGCGGTGCTTAAAGGGCATTCCTGGCATCCGAATCCTTTTGTCCTGGTTTCAAAATATCTGATACCTGATGAAGCTGATACTTTTAATGAGAG
>JAZDIO010000186.1:0-3328 GCA_043804965.1 Candidatus Firestoneibacteriota bacterium
AAAGAGATACCAAATAGATGCCTTATTTTAAAACCTTAAAGGTGGATATTTTTAAGTATTTTACTTGACATTGTAATATTTCCCAGAGATATTGATATTGACGGTAGAGAGAGTGGACAATGATTCTGTAGCAGTAAGAAAAACACGGTTCTGATAACCCGCAAATACAGAGCGGCCCTGCGGGTTTATCACCCCCCACCCACCCGCCACAAAAAAAGATGGAAAAAACTTGAAATGTCCTACTTTATTTAATATAATTACACATAAATAAGTGTAATAATAAAAAAGGGGGGATGTATGAATAATGAAACTGGAGTTAGTCGTAAGATTGTTTTGGCCCTGGAGAATTCAAAAATTATCAGGGGAAGTTTGGTAGAAAGGTATTTTAAGTGCAAAAACCCAGGTTGTCCGTGTCAAAAAGGAAGGAAAAAGCATGGGCCACATTTATATATTTCATATTCAACCGAGAAATATTCCAAACAGATTTATGTGCCGCCAGAATACCTGGTAGCTGTTAAAAGATATATCAATAACTATAACAAATTGTGGGAATTAATAAAAGAAGTATCCATGGGAAACATAAAGTTATTAAAGCATAAAAAATTAAGCAGGAATTAAATACAGGCAAAAAAATGGAAAAGAATATAAAATGGTATAAAGAAGACGGGAAAATAATAGTGGTGTTCGGGAAGAATACAGAATTGGTATATGACGAGAAAGATCGGCTACAGCTTTCATTGGGGGTGAGCCAGTTGTATAAGAGCGGAGTAGGGAGCAGTCGGGAGTTAGGAGAGATATTTGGGTGTAGTGGGGTGACAGTATTGCGGAAAGAAAAGAGAGTGTCAGACAAAGGGGTGAGTGGATTAATAGACGGGCGAGAGGCAAATGGTAAAGAGTCTAAGTTAAGTATGAAAGACAAAGTTCAGATATTGCATTTGACAATTCAGGATTTTGGGAAGAAAAGGAAAGAGATTCTGTCGGAGGTGAATGCGGGGCGTCTGGGAAAAGAAAAAATATCGATAAAAACGCTGAACCGGTATTATTCCGAGAGTGGACTTGGACTGTTGCAGGTGGAACACAGACGGAAACAGGGTTCCCCGTCTGGAAAAACAGAGGAGGTCGAGAGCAAGAAAACAGTTGAAATAGGAAGTCGCTATGCCGGGACATATTTGGGATATCCGGTTTTAGGGCGGCTGGGTTATCAGGAGGTGCTCAAAAGAGTGAAAGAGACCAGCCCCGGCTTAAGGTCCGAAGAGCAATTATGTTATAGCATAGAAGAATTATTTTTCCTGTTGTATTGTCTTTATGCCGAGAGCCGGAGACGGCGAGTGTATGATTTAGGGACAGTCGCACATGAAGAGTATGCCGGGCTGATAGGAAAGAGGAGGCATATACTGGCGAGCGGCTGCTGGAAGCGTTTAAAAGAATTGATTTGTGAGATGGCTATAGGAGAATTTGAGGAAGCTGCATCAGACGGGATAGTAAAAAGCAGGATAATAGTAGAAGTAAAACCGGGAAGGGAGGAGTATGGAGAAAAGGCCTTAGAGGTATTTTATGCGGACAGTCATGTGAGCGAGGTGCACCGGAAGGAAAATATCAGTATGGCTTTACACGGGACCAAGCGGCGGAAAGTCCAGGCGGTGAATAAAAATTACATCGTGAGTGCAAAAGGGATCCCTGTGGTGCGGAGTATAGTTGAAGGAAAGCGGCGGTTGAGTCAGGAGCTGTCAGATCTGGTGCTCTGGCTGAAGAAATATTTTCCCGGGGCTGTGGTAAGTTTTGACAAGGGGGGAGTGAGCAAGAAGGTTTTGAATACTTTCATAAAAGAGGGGATGAAATTTGTATGCTGGATGTCGAAGTGGAAAAGCGTAAAAGAAAAGATAGAAAAGATACCGATGAAAAAGTATAATGTTGAGAGGAAAGAAGAAACGAAAAGCCGGTCCGGAAAAGTAATAAGGAAAATAGTAGAAAGACTGTGTGAGACGAAATTAGAATACAAGGAGGTGGGACTGCTTCGGACTGTGGTGGTATATTTTCAGAATACACAGGAGAAGGCCTGGTTATGCACAAATCTGACAAAGAAAGAATGCGGGACGCTGGGGCTCCGGGAAATAATCAGATTCAAGCAGTATGTAGAGAATTTTTTCAAGCAGCGAAAATGTTATGGGTCCTTAGATTGTTTTGGCGGAGGTGAGGCGATGCGGAAAAAGATCGAAAAGCCGACAATGAAGACAATAGAAGCGAAGATAAAGCGGACTGATCATCTGTTGTATGAAACCCGTGGGGCTTTGCAGGATTTGAGTATGGGACACAGCAGTAAGCTGATAGCGGATAGTGCCTTTCGGCTCGGGCAAAAGTTTTTTACCGGACGGATAAATGAACTGGAAGAGAAACTGGAAAAACTAAAAGCAATAAGGAGCTGGCTTTTAGGCGGGAAAAAACCCGAGTTTATTCAAGCACCGTATGAACTGGATTTGAAGAAGGAACGAATCCTTACGCAGTTTCAGGACTGGGCTTATATTGTGAAGAATGAGCTGACCCGGGAATACAAGGAGTGTTACAAAAAGGTATTGCTTGAGTCCGGGTTAGATATGAAAGTAACGACAGAAAAACTTAATAATCTGGACGATACAAAAGTATATCGGGAGCTTACAACGCTGGGCGGCCGGCTGGACTGGAACCATGTTGAGGGAATCTTAACTGTGAAGTTGAACCCGCTTATGAACAAGCTGGAGCAGCAGGCGCTGGTCCTGCTGTGCCGGGATAAATCAAAGCAGAATACAGAAATTGATTTTGGCAAAGGGAGAAAATATATTGTAAAGTTCACCACCTGCTGAAAAGCAGGTGGTTAGATATTGATTTTGACGGGCCCGCCAAATCGCCCGCCTTCGGAGCGAAGCGGAGGGAGCAACTACATTAAAAAGGAAAAATATTTAATCCGGTCCCGGGTGGGGTCTGTACCGTCTGAAAACTGCTACAAAATACCCCCTAAAAACATACCCGCAGGAATTTTTTCATTGACCAGCCTGGAGTTTGAAAAAACGCAAAACACATCTTTTTCTTGACTTTATGTATTGCAATATTTAAAATTAAAAGTTGATATTTGAATATCTGCAAGGCAGTTGCCCTTTAAGGCATGTCAATGTTATTTTGTAGGGGAGGGGCTTGGATATGGATAAATCAGTCAAAGAAATGAATGAAATTGTAAAGACGGAAGGTTCTTTTGTTTCCGAACTAATGGCGGAGATTGAGAAAGTTATCGTCGGACAGCGCTATATGGTGGAAAGAATTTTAGTCGGAATCCTGTCTGACGGGCATATCCTTTTAG
>JAZDIO010000187.1:0-5401 GCA_043804965.1 Candidatus Firestoneibacteriota bacterium
ATGCCTTCCCTTATAAGAGTATTGGTAGCCGGATTTATTGCTACTTTTGTAGTACCCGGAACTTGTTTTATACATACGACTATGTTCATTGTTTTCTCCTAAAATGACAAATTACGAATGACAAATTATCTCGTTTTGTCAACAAATGTTGACAATCATATATCTTACATATCGAGAAAAGCTCTGCTTACAATATTAGGTGTTATATATACCTCAATATATTGTACTTCGTACTTTGTCATTTGTACTTCAACGTCTAGATCCTTCGTTCACACTCGCAAAAAAAGCTCGCATTCACTCAGGATAATTCATCCGGTTGGATGAATTACTTTTTAGACGCTATTTCTTTAATTAAGCCTAATGCTATTTCGTTTCTTTGTATCTGATTGGTACCTTCATAAATCTGGGTTATTTTTGCGTCGCGCATCATTTTTTCCACGGGGTATTCTTTCATGTAACCGTAACCGCCGAGGATCTGAACGGCATTTACGGTAACTTTCATCGCAATATCGGAGCAGTAGAGTTTGCTCATCGCAGATTCTTTTGCAAAAGCTTTGGCATCGCCTGCCGCATCGATAGTTTTTGCTGTTGCATAAAGAAGGGCCCTTGCGGCTTCAACTTCTGTCGCCATATCAGCCAGCATATGCTGTACAGCCTGGAAGGAGCTGATCGGCTGGCCAAATTGTTTTCTCTGTCTTGAATAAATAAGCGCCTCTTCAAATGCGCCCGCGGCAATACCAAGAGCCTGAGCCGCAACACCCGGCCTTGAATTATAAAGAGTGTTAACCGCGACTATTGCGCCCAAACCTTCCTTGGCAAGAATCTGGTCCTTATGGACTCTGCAATCCTGGAATACCAGCTCACGGGTTGCTGAAGCGCGGATTCCCATTTTATTTTCTTTTTTCCCGAAAGTAAAGCCGGGAGTATCCTTCTCAATAATAAAGGCAGTTAAACCGCGGGAGCCTCTCGCTCTGTCCGTTACCGCTATTACACTGTAAACCCGGGCTTCTCCTCCGTTTGTAATCCATTGCTTTGTCCCGTTAAGTACATAGTAATCGCCGTCTTTAACTGCGGTAGTCTGCATTCCAAGCGCATCTGAACCGGCATTGGCTTCGGTAAGACCAAAAGCTGCGAGGTTTTTACCTGACGCAATATCCGGAAGGTATTTTTGCTTCTGAGCATCAGAAGCAAATAGTAATATTGGAAAAGTACCAAGAGCTGTTGCCGCCATAGAAAGCGCAATAGCCGAACAGACTTTGGACATTTCTTCAACAGCCAGGCAAAGCCCCATAATACCTTTACCCATACCGCCGTATTCTTCAGGAATATAAAGGCCGCAGAGCCCGGCTTCACCCATTTTTTTTACTTCTTCAGTCGGAAAATGGCCTTCCTCATCATATTTCTCCCTTACGGGTTTAATATGCTTGGCGGCAAATTCCTTCGCCGTATCAATTATCATTTGCTGCTCTTCGGTGAAAAAGTAATTCATCATATTTTATGCTCTCCTTTACTAAAAAGATTCCTCTGATTTAAAAGCTTTAGGATTCCACTGATACAAGCCATACTACCAGCTTTCCAGACCCATACTTCCTGTTTTCTTTCTTTAGAAAGCTTTCAACGCTTCTTTTGCGGCACATAATTCTGCTTCTTTTTTGCTTTTACCCCTGCCTTCTCCAAGAATTTGCCCGCCAAAAGCCACCCGTACTATAAATATTTTTTTATGTTCAGGCCCTTCTTCGGATGCAATATGATAAATCGGCCTTTTTTTAAACTTTTTCTGGATAATTTCCTGGAGCTCGGACTTATAATCCTTAGCTTCTCTTTTATCCACTACCAGGCCGTTTAATACAAATTCTTTCATGAACTTCGCAGCGCTCTCCAGACCCCCGTCCAGATAAATAGCCCCCACAAGCGCTTCAAAAGCATTAGAGAGATTAGACTCTTTGTTTCTGCCGCCGGAAGTTTCTTCTCCTCTTCCCAGGAGTAAATAGCCTCCCAGATTACACTTTCTAGCGGCATCGGCCAGGCTGGGCTGACTTACAGCCATCGACTTAACTCTCGTAAGAAAGCCTTCATTAGCTTCCGGGTATTTTTCAAACAGATGACGGTTTGTCACCACTCCAACCACTGAGTCTCCGAGAAATTCCAGGCGTTCGTTGGATTTTCTTCCTTGAAGTTTAAACTCGTTAACAAAAGAAGAGTGAGAAAAAACCGTAGCCAGTTTTTTTATATCTTTAAACCGGTATCCGATTATTCTTTGAAACTCATCAAAATCTGTCTTTGATTCACGGCCAAATCTTTTCATCCAATATATTTTTTAACCGCAACAGTAGCATTATGCCCGCCAAATCCGAAAGAATTGGAAATGGCAAGATTTACGGTTTTTCGTTTTGCTTTATTCGGAACATAATCAAGGTCACACGCGGGATCCGGGTTAACCAGATTAATCGTCGGAGGAATAAGGTCATTCTTGACCGAAAGTACGGCAACTATAAACTCAGCTCCTCCCGCCGCGCCCAGCATATGCCCGATCATGGACTTTGTTGAACTTATGGAAAGCTTATAGGCATGCTCTTTAAAAACACGTTTTATAGCCGCTGTTTCCCCCATGTCGCCTAAAGACGTAGAGGTTCCGTGGGCATTTATATAATCAATTTCTTCAGGTTTTACGCCCGCATCTTTAATGCAGTTTTCCATTGCCCTGGCGCCGCCTTCCCCGTCCGCCGGCGGAGCAGTCATATGATAAGCGTCTGAAGACATTCCGTAACCGACCATTTCAGCGTAAATTTTGGCTCCCCTGGCCTTTGCATGTTCAAGCTCTTCCAGAACAACAATTCCCGAGCCTTCTCCCATAACAAAACCATCCCTGTCTTTATCAAACGGACGGCTGGCATGCTTGGGATCATCATTACGACAGGACATGGCCTGAGCAGAACAGAAACCCGCCATAGCAAGCTCTATTATAGTACATTCGGAACCTCCGGCCACCATTACATCAGCATCTCCATACTGAATATGCCGGTAAGAGGTGCCCAGGCTGTTGTTGCCTGAAGCGCAGGCTGTCACAACACAGGAACTCGGACCTTTTAAGCCCAGCTGTATCGAAACCATACCTGAGGCCATATTGGAAATCATCATAGCAATAAAGAAAGGACTTACTCTTGAGGGACCTTTTTCGATAATCGTATAGGTTTGATCCATAAGGGTGGTTAAACCGCCTATGCCTGACCCTATAATAACACCCATTCTGGAGGCATCTTCTTTGGTAATATCCAGCCCGGAATCCTTCATCGCCTGGACAGAAGCAGCTACGGCATATTGCGTAAATCCGTCCATACGCCGGGCACTTTTCTTATCGGTATACAATGCAGGATCAAAACCTTTGACCTCGCAGGCAATTTGCGTAGTCAAACGCGAAGCGTCAAATCTGGTAATTTTATCTGCACAGCTGACGCCGTCGCAAAGGTTTTTCCAGAAAGTATTAACATCATTACCTGCCGGGGAGATCACCCCAAGGCCGGTAACTACGACTCTACGTTTCATGATTTAACCGTATCCGATCAGGAGTTGGTTTTTTCTTTTAAGTATTCAACGACATTCGAGACTGCCTTGATCTTTTCGGCATCAGTATCCGGTATTTCTATTCCGAATTCTTCTTCGAAAGCCATCACAAGCTCAACTGTATCCAGGGAATCAGCGCCTAAATCATCAACAAATGACGCGGTCGGGGTAACCTGGGCTTCTTCTACACCCAGCTGTTCAACTATGATTTTCTTCACTCTCTCTTCAATTGTAGCCATTGTAAATCCTCCTTAGTGTTTTACATATCCTATTACTGCCGTTTTAAGTAAAAAAACCTAAACCGACGACCCGGCTTGTGGCTGAGCCGACAATCTAGTTTCTAACAGGGGGGTTACCCTCCGCTAAAAGATTATATATTCTATTGAACTGATGGTACTTTGTCAAGTCCTTTTTTATTCGTTTTTACAAATATTGCTGATATTTTAACGGTTTTCTACTGTTTCAACCCGTTTTTAAAGGTAAGCAGATGATTTTCCACCTTTAGTCGAGATCTCTCCAAAGTCACGCTTTGGAGGACGCTGAAACAATCGGCTTTCAACCGGTAGTAGACCTATAACTGCCAACTATTATATATATGAAGAACGGGCTGAACATTTCTGCCAGCCCGCCTTTATTTTGTTTTTCTACATTTTTCTTTTTTAGAATTTCTGATTTATTTCGAATTTCGAGTTTTGAGCTTCGAATTTGCTCTTACGACATTACCATTCCACCGTCAATCGCTAAAACCTGCCCTGTTACGTAGTCGGCAAGGGATGAAGCGAAGAAAAGAACGCTATTTGCCACGTCCTGCGGCTGTCCCATCCTGGAAAGGGGGACAAACTTGAGCATCGCCTGTTTTTGCTCTTCCGTAAGCTTATCCGTCATTGCCGTCTGGATATACCCCGGCGCAACTGCGTTTACGGTAATATTCCTGTTTGCGTACTCCTTGGCGATAGACCGGGTAATCCCGAGTACACCGGATTTTGAAGCCGCATAGTTAACCTGTCCGGCATTCCCCATAAGTCCGATAACCGAAGAAATATTGATAATACGTCCGTACCTTGCCTTCATCATGGTCTTTACCGCCGCTTTAGTGCAATTAAAAGTCCCTTTTAAGTTGATAGCGATAACCAGATCAAAGTCCTGCTCGGACATACGGATTAAAAGCCCGTCTCTCGTTACTCCCGCATTATTCACGAGAATATCAAGTTTTCCAAGGTCTTTCACGGTATTTTCAATAAGAGTATCACATTCCGCGGCCACTGAAACATTTGTTTTATATGCAGCGGCCTTTACCCCGAGCGCCGCCAATTCTTTCGCTGTTTCTTCTGCTTTTTCTATATTTACGTCACAAATTGCAACATCCGCCCCTTCTTTCGCCAGAGTTTCCGCAATCGCCTTCCCAATACCCTGCGCCGCCCCGGTTACCAGCGCAACCTTTCCTTTTAACATAGCCATTTTTATACCCTCCGATTATTTGAATGAAACGTTATTGATTTTACCATATTTAAGGAGATTTTTGGCATTGAATAATGGGTAAATAAACCTGACGGTACAATTTTTGTGTTAGTCGCTATACGGCATTTTTATTTTTTAAATCATTGCTGGTTTTAGCGCGTAATTTCTTTGCTATATTTAAAACATTTACTCCTAATATCTCATCAAATAATGAGTATCTGTCTCGCCTGTCTGTTTAAACCCCCCAATTTTTCAGCGATAGTGTCCTCTTTTTGAGAGGGAATTAACTTTTTCTGACCTATTTGAGTATATCAAATATTAAGGGTTGCTTAAAGGGCAAATTTATGCGTAAACTAGGAAAAAGGAGAAACAAAATGACCGA
>JAZDIO010000188.1:0-8207 GCA_043804965.1 Candidatus Firestoneibacteriota bacterium
GCTTTTGCGTTCGCGGTGGCTATTTATAATAAAACAGGAAGTGATGATATAAGGGAGTATACGGGGCTTTCAGTTGTACGCCCGGGTCTTTCTTTTGTTTTCTTTGTTTTCCTTCTTTCTCTTGCAGGGGTTCCTCCCACGGCTGGTTTTATCGGAAAACTGATGGTGCTGGGAGCGGCGCTGGACTCCGGCTATATATGGCTGGCTGTAATAGGTGTTTTAAACAGTGTTATTGCTCTTTATTTCTATGCAAGAATAGCTTATTATATGTATTTTGTAAAAGAAACCAAAATTACGGAACCTTTGAAATTATCGTTGCCGTTGCAAATAATAATTTACAGCTCTTTGTTTATGACCCTGTACATCTGTATTCTTCCGGAACAGTTTTTCAGCCTGACGGCTCAGACGGTCAAACTTATTAGAGGTTCTTTCCATGCTTTTTAAAATCTTAATTGCTGTAATTGTGTTTGTCGGGGGTTTTTCCGGACAAAATGTTTCCGGAACAACCTCTACTGTCGCCGCGCTGCCGGATTTAAAGCCGCAGCTTGAGGAGCAGGGTAAAGAAATTAGCCAAGTGAAAGCTGCGCAGGAAAAGCTCGAAAATTCTTACAAGGAATTAAGCGCAAAGTATGAAGCGCTTTTCAAATCAAATTTCGAAATCTTGACGGCTCTCAAGGCTTTTGAAGCGGATATGAAGAGCTCTGGAGAAAAACTTGCATCCTCGGAAAAGAATATAGAGAGTTTAAAGGTCAAACTTGATTTGGAGAGCGAAGAGATTGCCGCGCTGAATAAAAAAGCCGAAGCTGACAAATTAATCTTAACCGGATTAAAAACACAGACGGAGTCCTTTAAAGTGAAGCTTGATATAGCCCGGGATGATATTAAAGTAAGGTCTGATGAAATTAAGGCTCTTAAAGATGCTTTCTCGATACTTAGAGGAAATATTAATTCTAATATTTCCGATACAATAGAATTAAAAAATGCGGTAAATGAGATTAAAGCGAAAGAAAGCGGAAAGCCGGCAGAAGGTATTATGGCCTGGGAATATCTCGGAATTGTCACCTCCGGAGTTGCCGTGCTGGCGCTGGTGCTTTCAATTGTGAAATAAACGCAGTAATAAGTACAAATGACAAATATATTGTAGTTTGGCGTTCCGCAAGGGGGAGTTTTTATGAAAAGCATGACAGGATTTGGCAGAGGGAAGAATGATTCCGGCAATGTTAAATATGCCGTTGAGATAAGTTCTGTAAATCATAAGTACTTTGATGTTAATTACAGGATGGCTTCACAGCTTATTCAGTTTCAGGAGAGGATTAAAGAGCTTCTCAGGAAAGAGATTGACCGCGGAAGAATAGATGTCGCAATATTTGTTTTTGAAGGATATAAAAATCAGAGGGTTTCTATCAACCGCCATCTGGCAAAGGAGTATATAAGGTCTGTCAATGATTTGAAAAAAAATCTTTGCCTTAAGGGTGATATAACAATTGCCGATGTAATACGTCTTCCCGATATCTTCAGCGTTTATGAGGAAAAACAGGCCGGCTGGGAGCAGATAAAAGAAGCTCTTGAAAATGCCCTTTCAATGTTTGTGAAAGCAAGGGAGCGGGAAGGGGGAAGAATAAAGAAAGACTTTCTTGCCAGGATTAGTACTTTGAAAAAACTCCTTGAGAGAATAGAGAAAACCAATCACAAATCCAAGGAGGATAATAAAAAAAGGATTGAAGAGAAAGTAAAGAGTAATTATAAGGATATTAAAATGGATCAAGGACGGGTCTACACGGAAGTTTCGCTGATGTTCGAAAAAAGCGATATTTCGGAGGAAATTACAAGTCTTAAAAGCCATATTAACGAGTTCTACCATATAATTAATTCTGACGGCACAAAAGGCCGCAAGCTTGATTTTCTTGTCCAGGAATTTCTAAGAGAGATTAACACTATTGGAAGCAAATGCAGCAACAGCCTGGTTTCCCATATGGTCGTTTCTTTCAAGGAAGAGCTTGAAAAAATAAGGGAGCAGGTCCAAAATGTTGAATAATAAAACTTTTAATTCTGTTGTAAGGAAGTTCTCAAAGGCTAAGGGCCTCCTGGTCGTTGTTTCGTCGCCCACGGCAGTCGGCAAAACTACAGTTTGCAAAGAACTGGTCAGGAGAGGAAAGGGGTTAATTGTCAGTTCCATCTCTGCAACCTCGCGGCTTCCGCGAAAAGGGGAGCGAGAAGGAAGGGACTATTTTTTTGTAGGCAGAAAGTTTCCGGAATTAATTAAGAAAGATTACTTTCTGGAGTGGGAGAAGGTGCACGAGAGTTACTACGGCACTCCTAGAAAATATGTAAAAGAGCAGGTGTCCGGGAATAAAACGGTAATTCTGACGATAGATGTCAAGGGCGGTTCTGCAATAAGGGAAAAATTCAAGAACTCCGTATTGATATTCCTTCTTCCGCCGTCATTTGAGGCGCTGAAGAAGCGTTTGGAAAAAAGAGGTACGGAAACGGCGGCGCAAATCAAGGTACGGCTGAATACTGCCGTAAAAGAACTGAAATATCTTAATAAATACGATTATTTGGTGGTAAACGATAGGCTGGGGGATACGATAAAGGCAATAGAAAGCATAGTACTGGCTAAAAGGCATAGCATAGGTCAAGTAAAATAAAGCGTATCGCGGCATGGGTAAATTGTGTTAATGAAAGCAGACGGGATGCAGAGTAAAAGAGGATAAAATGGATATTAGAGAACAGATGTTTTTGCAAAGATCGGATAAAGAGTTGTTTGAAAAGGCAAAATGTTATGCGTATGCATATATGAATAAAATTAATGATCGCCCTGTTTTTCCATCTAAAGAGTCAATAGATAGATTATCAGTTTTTGATGAGCCGTTGCGGGAAAGCTCCTGTGATCCGGGCAAGATATTGGATTTATTGCATGAATATGGTTCTCCTTCCACAGTCGCTCAAACAGGCGGAAGATATTATGGTTTTGTAAATGGAAGTTCTATTCCTGTTGCATTAGCCGTAAAATGGTTATCTGATGTGTGGGATCAAAATCCTGCCTTATATGTAATGTCCCCGATTGCTTCTCATTTGGAAGTTGTCTGTGAAAAGTGGCTGGTAGAGCTTTTAGGGCTGCCCGTTGGGACCGCAGCGGGATTTGTAAGCGGGACTTCAATAGCCACGATGTGCGGGATTACTGCCGGCCGGAATGAAATACTGCGCCGTCAAAACTGGGATATTAATGTAAAAGGGCTTTTTAATGCTCCAAAAATCCGTATTGTGATCGGCGAACAGGCTCATGCCTCAGTGATTAGGGCTTTGTCGCTGTTAGGATTTGGGAAAGAACAGATATTACGCGTGCCTGTTGATTCTCAAGGAAGCCTGGATCAAGATAAACTTCCTTTATTGGATGAAAGAACAATTTTAATATTGCAGGCAGGAAATGTAAGCTCCGGTTCCTTTGATCCATTTGAAACAGTTTGCAATAAAGCAAATAAAGCAGGTTCTTGGGTCCACATAGACGGTGCATTTGGGCTTTGGGCAGCAGCTTCCGGCAGAAAAAAAATACTTACCAAAGGTTTTGAAAAAGCAGACTCTTGGTCTGCTGATGCGCATAAAACATTAAATGCGCCCTATGACTGTGGGATTATTTTCTGTAAAAGCAGAGAAGCGCTGTCAATGGCGATGCAGGTAAGCGGGTCATATTTTCATTACAGTGACAAACGTGATGGGATGCTTTTTACGCCTGATATGTCTCGCCGCGCTAGAGCGGTCGAACTTTGGGCAATACTAAAATATCTTGGTAAAAGCGGGGTTGAAGAGATTGTCGATGGTTTGTGCGCCCGGGCTGAACAGTTTTCAAAACAACTGAGCGAGGCAGGATTTAATATCTTAAATAAAATTGTTTTTAATCAGGTTCTTGTTTCTTGCGGCACAGAAGAAGAAACCACTAATACCTTAAAAGCTGTTCAAGAATCCGGTGAATGCTGGTGCGGAGGGTCGGTTTGGAACGGTAAACATGTTATTCGAATCAGTGTTTGTTCTTGGGCGACTACCGCAGAAGATATTGACCGTTCAGTAGCAGCTTTTATTAAAGCCCGTGAAACAGCTCGTTCAAAACCAAGTCAAAAATAGCAGAATTATAATACCATATTTGGATTGCAGGGAAAAAAGCATGGAAAAAACGGAAAAAGTATAGTACATTCGGGTGTTATCTGGTATAATACCTCTTTGTAAATAAAAGTACAAATGACAAAGTACGAAGTACAATTTAATGAAGGCGGGATAAAGCGCCCCGCCGAATGTAAATGAAAATATATATATTTTAGCAATCAGTTATTAGTTATCAGAAATTATTTTTTATCGGAGGTTATTATGAGCACATTTTATCTGGAAAAACTCCTTGATAAGGAGACAAATAAGTTCAGGGTTTCGGTGGTAGCAGCTCTTAGGGCCCGGGTAATAAATGAAAGGGAAAATGACGACAAGAAGTCCTATGCCAAAGTTGCGACACAGGCGCTTGAGGAAGTATTGAATCATAAAGTAAAGTATGTTGAATCAAAAAAGAAATCCAAGTAATAATATCTCCGAGGTAATCAAAGCGCTTCAGGCGGAAGCCGGGCAGTCCCTGGAAAACGGGTTTGTTTACTTTAAGGAAGATTTAAAGGAAACAGCGGTTGTGAATAAAAATAAAAACAAAAACGGGGTGGGAGCTGTCTGCCCCGTTGTTATTTCTAAGCAGGGCAAAGACCAGGCAAAGGCCTTAAAAGCTTACCGGGAAGAGATAAAAGATTGTAAAAAATGTTCCCTTTGTAAGACGCGCACTAATTTTGTTTTTGGAGAAGGCAGCCCTGAAGCGAAGCTTGTTTTTATCGGAGAAGCCCCCGGGGCGGATGAAGATGAACAAGGAAGGCCCTTTGTCGGGCGTTCCGGCCAGCTTCTTACCAAGATAATAGAGGCTATCGGGTTCAAAAGAGAAGAAGTTTTTATTCTAAATATTTTGAAATGCCGTCCGCCGAATAACAGGGCTCCGGAGCCCGAGGAAATAGAGTTATGCATTCCATATCTTTACAGACAATTGGAGATATTAACGCCAAAAATTATATGCACACTGGGAAATCCGTCAACCCAGACCTTGTTAAACACTAAAGAAGGAATTACGAAGCTTCGCGGCCGGGCGCTTGATTGGAAGGGGACGGAAGTCATTGCAACATTTCATCCGTCGGCCTGTCTTAGAAATCCCGCTTATAAAGTAGATGTATGGAAAGATGTAAAATTCCTGAGGAAAGAATATGACCGTCTATGCGGAAGTAGCAATTAATGCCCCTTTTGAGAAAACTTTTCATTATATAGTTCCGGAACATCTGGCAGAGAAACTTTCCTTGTTTCAAAGAGTAATAATTCCTTTGGGCTTTCGTCAAACGGTAGGGTTTGTCGTGTCTTTTCCAAAAGAAAGCAGCATTAAAGGGCTGAAACCAATTGCGGCTCTTTATGATCCTTTTCCTGTCGTTACGCAGTCCCTTTCTGCTCTTGCCAGGTGGGTTTCGAAAGAGTATTGTGCTTCTTTAGGTCTAACTCTCCATGCAATGTATCCTGAAAAATTGAAGTATTTTCCGACAAGAAAAAAAGAAGGGCCGCCGGAAAGCAAGTTTACAGTTCATAACGGGAAGCATGAGGTATCCGGGATTGAAGCCCCGTTTGCCGACAGGATGAACTATTATTTGAAGGAAATAGAGAACAGCTTACAGGAAAAAGAAACGGTTCTGCTGCTTGTTCCTGAAGTTGCGTTTATTGAAACCTTTGCAAGGCAAATTGAAGAAAAGTGCAAAGCAAAGGTTATCCGTTACAGTTCGAGATTAAGTCAGGGTACTGCTTTTGAAGCGCTCACCGGTATGTTATCTCCTGCGCCTAAGGTTATTGTGGCCGCCAGACAGGCTGCATTCCTCCCGATAAACGGGCTTTTTACTATTATAGTTGAGGAGGAGAATTCCTCGGCCTATGAAAGTGATGAAACCCCCAGGTTTTCAACAGTCGAAGCAGTGCTTCAAAGAGGCAGGCTGGAAGGGTTAAAGATAGTGCTGGGCTCGTATTCGCTTTCTTTGAGGACCCGGAATAATTATCCTGTTACAGTTAAAATATCCCCGGAGTACTCACGGCTTCAAATAGTTGATTTTTATGACAAAAACAAGGTAATATCTTTTAAACTCGATAAGGCTTTCAAGGAAGCTTTGAAAAACGGAGGCCGGGGTGTTTTAATGACTACGAGGAAGGGATTTTCTACATCTCTTCGCTGTAATGAATGCGGGGAAACCGTAAAATGCGAAAAGTGCAGTGTAGTTATGGCTATTTATAAAGAGGATAATACTTTGAGATGCCGTTATTGCGGGAAAAAAGCGTCTATTCCGGATAAATGCCCGTCTTGCAGCGGTATTTTACTTTATGCGGCCGGTTTAGGGGTTGAAAAAGCCGCTCAGGAAATAAAGAAAACTTTAAAGTACGTGCCGATGGAGAGGATAGATTCTGAACTTTTAACAAGAGGCTCGGAAAAGAAGGCCGCTTTAAAAAGATTTACAGACGGAAAAACTGAACTTATTGTCGGGACCCAGTTGGCTCTGCCTTACGTTAGGGAGCTGGAGAAAGGGGTCGTGGGCCTTCTTGGTTTTGATTATGTAATGAACCTGCCGGTTTTTGATTCTACGGAAAAAGCACTGGAGCTGGTACTTTCTCTTTTGGATGCGGCAAAACCGGGAGTAAAGGTGCTTGTACAGATTATGAAGAAAGAAAACAGATTGGCGGAAGCTATACAAAAAAACGAAGTTGAGAAGTTTAAGAATGAAGAACTTAAAATGCGGGAAGCCTTAAAATACCCTCCGTTTTACAGGCTGGGCGAGATTATTATCTCCGGGAGAACCGAAGAAGAAGCGCAAGCAAGAGCCCTGGAGTTTATAGAATGCCTTTCCAGAAAAGGCGACAAAAATATTGAAGTCCTGGGTCCTATACCTGCTAAGCTTCCGTCAAAAAAAGGAAAAGCCGTGCAGATACTGGTTAAGGGAAAGTTCAGAGTGAGCGAAGCGGTTTCTTACGCCGTGAGTGAACTTGAAAAAAAATATAAAAACGTAAGAAAATGTTTAGATGTTACAATAAAATAAAAACAAATTCGAAGCTCTAAACTTGAAATTTGAAAGAGAAGCGTTGAGGGAATATTTAAGCAAATTCAAAAATATTTATCTTTTTGTTTTGATTTGTTATTTGTGATATCTTGAACTAATTTAGAATCAACTTGCAAGAATTCGCATTTTAACCTATAATGAATATATTAGATGAAATCTAAAAGGAATAAAAATGAAAAAACATCTCTTTCTTTGTTTGCTTTTCCTGTTTTTTTTGCTTTCTTCGACTGCTTTTGCTGAAAAGTATATTTTTAAGGACGGGACGCTTATAAATGGCCGGCTGGTTAATGAGACAACCACGCAGTATACGGTTAAGACAGATATATTTGGGGAAGTTACTTTTTTAAAAGAGCTTGTAAAAGAGGTGGTTAAAGAAACGCCGGAGGGGAAAGAAGAAGTTAAAGACCTTCCAAAAGTGTACGGTAAACCTGTCAAACTTTCAGTAATGGACTTTGAATTACAGTCAAGTAATCCCATGTATGCCTATTTTGGCAAAGGTTTTGCTGAGTTTATAAGCGTGGAAATATCAAAATCCCGTGATATTTCTCTGGTAGAGAGAGAAAAGAGGCGGGAGATAATAGAAGAACAGAAATTTACTTTAACCGGGCTAGTTGATGAAAAAAACAGTATTGAGATAGGAAAGATGCTGGCTGCGAATTACCTTATTACCGGAAAAATAATCGATATTACGGGTAAAATAGTTATCACATACAGGGTGATGGATACGGAAACAGGCCTGGTAATATTTGACGGTAAAATAGAGGAAGATCCTGGTAAGTACGATTATATCGCTGCTTTTATTGCAAGGGCGATACTGGTTAATTTTTCGGCGAAAGTTCCCGCAGATACTGAATTAAAAGTAGCAAAGGCGCAATCAAAATCGGTTGAAGTAGCTGTTAATTTTTCGCAGGCAGTTGATTCCTATGATAAAAAAGATTATAATTCGGCGAAAAAAGATTTAGTTGAAGCAAAAAAACTTGATCCTACGAATGACGCTGTTAAATACTATATTAATAAACTCTTTAAAAATACAACCAAATTCAAAGTTATGCC
>JAZDIO010000189.1:0-2497 GCA_043804965.1 Candidatus Firestoneibacteriota bacterium
GTAACCCAACGCAATATTGATTCTTTTTAAGTATTATTTCAAGTTTAGGTTTAAGTAATTTGTATTTTGATTTATCATAAAATATGATAGTTTTGGATTCATTATTTAGTACATTTGAATTTAAAGGTATTCTTAGATCCGGATCTATTATTAACCTTATAGGATTTCTCCCTTTCCCATGGGTTGTAAGGAATGGGTTATCCTTTAAAACAGTGCCTATTCCTACTAAAATAGAGTCAATTTGGGCACGCATCCTATGAACCAGGTCACGGCTGGTTTGAGAACTTATCCACTTTGAATCCCCAGCCTCTGTGGCTATCTTCCCATCTAAGGACATAGCCCATTTTAGAGTAATATAGGGTAGTTTTTGGGTTACCCATTTTATATAGGCCTTATTCAGTTCTTTAGCTTCAGACTCCAGTAAGCCGGTTGAACATTTTATACCGTTTTTTTGGAGTATTCTTACCCCCCTGCCATTGACTGCCGGGTTGGGGTCTTTCATGGCTATAAATAACCGTTTTATGCCTGAATTAAGTACAACCGGCAAACAGGGCGGGGTTTTCTTTTTTGTATGGCTGCAGGGCTCCAGGGTGAGGTACATGGTTGCTTTAGAAAGAGGTTTTTGTACTTTAGAGAGTGCTTCTATTTCAGCATGAGGTCCGCCAAAGTATTTGTGGTAACCGGTTGATATTATTCTGTCACCTTGAGTAATAACACAACCAACCATAGGATTTGGGCTTACTTTGCCTGCACCCTTTTGGGCTAACTTTAACGCCAACTGCATGAATTTTGTGTCTTTGTCCATCGGATCCCTGCCCAAAAACCAAGATGGAAGCGGTTTTTGGGTTTCGCCCTGCTCAAAAAAAATCCCCGTAAAGATATTCATCCTTCGGGGTTATATGATAGCAGCTATATTAAACTGATTTATTTTATTCTTCTACCATCCGGACTATACCGTCGGCACAGAAATTCCATCTGTTCAACCCCGGCACTTTGACCGGAGTTCGCGGGCTTTCGCTCCACGTTTCACTTGGAGCCTCAAACCGCCGGTGAGGATCTTCCCCTCGCCCCGAAGAATACCTAAACATATTACAAAAATATATAAAGAAAGTCAAGAATTATTTGATAAAATTCAAGTTACTTTTTTTTGTTATTTCTTCAAGTTTGCTTAACGCGGAAACCCTGGCATTCTTATCAGGTATTTTTTGGATCCACTTCCTGGTTTTATTTACATCAAATGGTTTTTTTAGATTAAGCTCAGGGAAAAACCCGTATTGCTTCTTTTTTCTTGTAAAAAGATAAAGACAGTCAGCCAATGCTTTTTCAGGTTCGGCTATAAGAAAACTCTCTGACCCCTTATACCAGCCAAACCCCGCGAAAAATTTAGGGGATATTTTATGCACAATAAATGTACCAACTGTTGTTTTTATTTTCCTCGTATGGGCAGTTGAAGCCAGAGTTATGGTTTGCGGAATCTGTTCAATAATTCCATGCAGGTGTAAGGCGCTTAAAAAAGAAACATATACCCTGCCTCCCCTGAAAAGATGAGGGATAACCATATAGGGGCTCAATGGTTTATCCGCCGCTTCAACCCAGATCCCGCGATAAATCTTTTTTGCGATAGTATGCTGGCTGAGATAATTGAGTGCCTGGCTTACAGCGGACATGCTTTTACCGGAAATGTCGGACAGCTCCCTTGTAGTAAAAACAGGCCGGCCAAGTCTTCTGATATATTCAACCGTTATTGTTTTGGGCATATAAATTCCGTGATTTTTATTTTAATTTCGTCCCATAAATCAGGATTTTCATAGGATACCCTGGCTTCCTCGGTAAGATAGTTCAATACGGTATCCCTATATTGATGAAAACTGACAGAAAATGTATTATTGCATGCAGCATCTTTCACGGCTGCCGGGGCTTTTATTTTGCCAAGGCCTTCGGGTAACCGGGTAGATAGGATGTAAAGATCAAAAATGTCCCGGGCCTGAACTATACTTCTGCCTGCCAGGGCATATATTTTTTGCAAGGCTGCGCTTTGAATATCATAATGACTAACTATCAACGGGGAAATCATATAACCGCGAAGAATCTTTTCTGAAACAGACTCTACTACAGATTTACCTAAAGTGTCCCGTCGGGAAAATTCTATTTTCGTAAAGAGGTCTTCCCCCCGGGAAGCTAATATATGTATTTTAAAACGCTGAGTGGTTTCGGTTTGTTTTGCTTTTGCAATATTGGGTAGTATTATTTTCTCGATACCGAACGGTTTAATTTCGTTCAATAATGCTTGTGAATCAAGTATTTTCATAACAATATCCCGCAAGGCGGCAACCTTCACGGTATTAACATCTATATCCATATCTTCTGAATATCTTATATTATTGAAAAATAACCGCATATTTACCCCGCCCTTAAGGGCGTAAAAATTGGGTCTCAGCTTTAATGAAAGCAGGCGGAGAAATTCAATATGAAATACTTCCCTTATTTGCAGATTGTC
>JAZDIO010000190.1:0-16633 GCA_043804965.1 Candidatus Firestoneibacteriota bacterium
GGATGACCTTGAATAAAAAAACAGAAATCTTCTCTTTAATATGTATTATCTCTGCGTTTGTTATATTCTCCGCATTTAGCACGGCTCTTCCTGTCTTCTGCCTTGCCGAGAGTATTATTTTACAGAATGAACAGATAATAAGCGAAGATAAAACACTGGTTGTATCCGAAAATGCCGGTATTACTGTTGAAAAAAGAGAAATAACAGTAGAAAACCCTGTTAAATTGCCGGATGTTACCGCCGAAGCCTCTGTTAAAGCCAATCAAGCCTCCGTTTTGAGTCATTCGGAAAATACCACAGCAGAACGGAAATTCACCGATAATTTTACTTTTTATAATTATAATGAGTTCAAAGAGATAACTCCTGAGATAAGCGTAATAGCTCCTAAAATAAAACAAATGACGATATTCGGGGATCTGATAGAATCAAAGGATACAACTGCCGATGCGGATGCAGCTTTGAGAGAGACAACGCCTGAAGGTTTTGGAAAAATTGGTTTGGATCTTCCTTTGGAGTCCAGGCTTGAAATTAGCGGCAGAAAAGGGGTTTCAATAAATTATGGTAATGTAATACGTACCAATCCTCCCGAAGGTGTTCCTGTGACAGGGGGAAACTCTTCGGGCGGCATTACCAGCGGTTTTTCCCTTACACAGGATCTGCAGGTAAGATTGTCCGGAACAGTCGGAAAAAGAGTAACTGTAAATGTTGATTATGACGATACGAAGGAACAGCAGAGGGATATTTCTCTTATTTACAAAGGAGATCCTGATGATTTAATACAGCAGGCGCAATTCGGCGATGTGGTGCTGTCGCTGCCGAATACAGAGTTTACCGGTTACAGCAAAAGTATTTTTGGGGGGGATATAGAGCTGAAATATAAAAACCTGACGTTTAAGGCCATTGGAGCTCAGACTAAAGGTAAAACCAGGACTGTAAGTTTCTCCGGAGGTTATTCACAGCAGAAACTGGATATCAGTGATACTTCTTTTATTAAACAAAAATATTTTAAGCTTCAAACTGATGATGCGCATCTTCCGGTAACGCCGGGTACCGAACAAATATGGCTGGATGACTTAAACGGGTATAATAATAATTATTTTAATAAAGACAATCCTTTAGACAGAGGTACAGATGTTACAATACATACGCAGAAGACAGTTTCAGGAAATTACTCGCTGGATTACCTGCACCCGGGCACGGATTATACTATTGATTATACTACAGGGGTAGTTACCTTTAATAAATCAATTCAATCCAATTATGTCATAGTGGCAGCCTATAAATATGCCGGCGGCGCAGCTAATGTTGGTTATGATAATGATATCTTTGATTTTGACGATTCGGCAAATGCTTATACTAATCAAAAAAGGTTCATTCAGCCGTTATTGGGTGATGCTGCTTATTACGACAGGCAGTTGATGAATTATTATGGTTTAGGAAATAAAAAAATATTAAACCCTCAATATGACCCTGAATTTGTTTTCAAGGTTTACGATCAGAATAATACAGAGCAGCCGATCACAAATTACAGTTATTCTATGGATTTAGATAACGGATTGTTTAATATTAGAACATCTCCTACAATTACCACAGTCGCTACTATTTACGAAAAACCCTTTGCATCGACGAAACCAGACGCATATCCTACCGTAGATTCAGCTGTAACGCAGAACAGGTATAAGATACATGTAGAGTACAAATATAAGTTTAAAACATATCAGTTGCCAAATTTTAGTATTGTAAAATACAGTGAAACACTGCTGATGAACGGCGTTAAACTTACTCGCGATATGGATTACACCATAGATTATGACTCGGGGTTTATTTTCTTTTTTAATGAGGATAAAATCACCGATAAAACAACAATTGATGTTACCTATGAGTATATGCCTTTTGGCGGGGGTTTTCAAAGCAACCTTTTTGGAGCAAGAGCGGAATTAAAACTGGATACTTTTTCGCTGGGTTCGACATATTTATATACCGGAGGGCAGACTCCGCTTGACGTTCCTGCCGCCGGTTCAACTCCTGCCAGTCTGAGTTTGCTGGATGTTGACGGAAAAATAACTATTTCTCAAGCTGTGATTGATTCTGTATTTGGAAGGGTGTTTTTCCTTCCCACAGAGATAAGCGTGTCTGCGGAAATGGCCAAAAGTATATTTAATCCGAATATATTCCAGTCGAAAACAGGCGAGCAGGGTGTAGGAATGCTGGACGGAATGGAAAGCTCGGATAATATAACAGGTCTTGGAATAGACTATACCGCCTGGTTTGCTTCAAGTGTGCCTAATGCTCCCATAGTTCCTTTATCGGAAAACAACAGAGCTGCAATAACAGGACTTTCAAATTATGATGAATACAGCCACGACTCCTCTATAACGACGAAAAAGCAGATGCTGAAGATTGATTATAATCTCAGCTTGGGAAATTGGGATTCTCTGAGATATGTTATTTCTCCTAACGGTTCTGATTTCAGCAAGTTCAAATATCTGGAAATATGGATGAATACCGACTGGTCAAAGGATCTTGAATTTAATGTCGATGTTGGCGTGATTTCTGAGGATATAAATAATAATGCAAAACTTGATACGGAAGATACAAATGGCGACGGGGTCTTGAATACCGGTGAAGATCTTGGAATACTTGTGACAAATATTAACGGCGCAAATCAGGTGGGGGCGAATAACAACAGGCTGGACAAGGAGGATCTTAATAATAACGGAATATTGGACGGTACGGAGAGTATTTACAGATATTCTTTTAACACGGGCAGTATTCCCGTTTCCAATATAGCAAGCACTGTTGTTAACGCTCTGGGCACCTGGAAATTAATAAAGATACCGTTATTTGATACAACCAGCACTCTTCTTACCCTGATAAATTCGCCAAATGCTTCTTTTGTGAAACATGCCAGAATCTGGCTGAGAAGCGCTTCGGGCGCTACGGGCTCAATTGTGCTTGAATCGGTGCAGTTTTCCGGAAATAAATGGGAAATAAAAGACCCCAATGCAGTTAAAACTTTGAATGTTAAAGCCATTAATCAATTGCTGGATACTTCATATATCCCGCTGACAGATGTGTTTTTCACGGCGGATACGACAGCTGATTTAAACAGAGAGCAATCAATCAGTCTGACATACGGCGATACAAATACAAGCGCTTCGACTATGCCCTATGTTTACAAGAGCCTGACAAAATCAATAAATTTCATGGAGTATAAGAACGTTCGGCTTGATATTTATAAAAAGAAAGTATTGGCAGGGGATAAATTATTTCTTAGGATAGGCAGTGATGAAGCAAATTATCTTGAATATAGAGTTAATCTGGATTCTGTTGATTCAGGCTGGCAGACAATAACAATACCTCTTTCGTCTCCTGATGTTTCAACAGGCTCAAGTTTTTATCTTAACAACGTGAAAGTCATAAGTCTGGGCGTTAGGAGTTCGGGCGCTGACGGAGAGATCTGGCTGAACAATCTGAGATTGTCGGATCCTGATGTCAGGGAAGGTCTGGCTTCTAGGTTAGGCGGTTCTGTAAGCTTCGGAGATTTCTTTTCGACCTCGCTTGACTATAAAAAAATTGACAGTACGTTTAACTTTTTTGAGGATTCCAGTGTTAATTCTTCACTTTCCGTGTCGCAGACTTACGCCAGCGTAAAACAGAACCAGATGTATTACTCTATATCTTCAAATTTAAAGCTTGCCGATTTTATGCCGATCAATATTACCTACAGAAGGGATGAGACCACGACAAAAGATACGGATAAAACAAATCCGGATTATATTTCGTATCCGGAAAGAGCGAGTGACAACTATGGCGCAGGCCTGAACCTGTCTCTTTTTAATCCTTTAAATATTAATTTCAACGCTTTGTATAAGATCGAGGACATCCAGTATTTGCCGGGCGCCGTAAGCACTGTTGATAATACCAGGGCAAAAGTCTACAACCTGTCTTCCCGGGCCACCTACGCGCTTCCAAATACATTGTTAGGGCTGGTACCGCTTGGTTCCAATAATTTTGAAGGTGAATTTAAATTTGCCGAAGATCAGATGAGCCATTCTGTAGATCCAAACAGAAATTCATATACTATTACGCGGGAATCATACGGAAAATGGAGCGGAGGGTACGAGTTGCTTTCCGGATTTAATGTTAATCCTTTTTATCAGTTAAGACAACTTGACAAAAAAGGCAATGTAACCGCTTATAATTCTTCTGTAGTAATTAATAGTATTTCCTATCTTGATGATTTTACGACACAGACACTCGGGAGAGGTGCAGGGCTCAATGTAGCCTACAGTAAATTACCGGGATGCTTGCCGAAAGTAAATTATAACTCTTCTGTAGACAGGGATTATAATGTAAATCAATTAAGGACTGCTACTTCTCTGGAAATTGCTTCCGATTTCAGGCTTTTTGAATGGTTTGAATTTTTGGCTTCTTCTTCGCCGTCTGTTAATGTAAGCCATAGAATTTCCGCCAATGCTCTTTATGATAAATATGATGATGGTAGTACCACGGCTCCCATCTCAAATCTTACCGCTGCGGATATCTGGGGGCTGGTCCCCGCGGATGCGTACTCTTTCAACAGCTCTCAGCTTATCACGGATACGGGTAACGGAAGGTTTAAAATAGCGAGTATAACATTTAATCCCCGCGGGAGTATCAGTTATGAAGGAAACCGGCAGGCGCAGTTTTTAACAAAAACAAATGTATATTCTCTTGGAAGCGGAATAACTATTGAAAATCCGCCTATACCGCTTTTAAGCATACTGAATCTGTCGAGTCTTGATATACAATATGATTTTAAGAATATTGCCAGAAAAGATTCTAATGACAAAACCATATCAAATTCTTTTTCTCACTCAGGCAACCTGACTATGCCTTTCAGGGTTTCAGAAGTTTTTAACGGTTCGCTGTCTTTCTCTGCTAACATTGAAGATAAGCTGGAGAATAACGTAATTTACATGAACAAAAGTTATAATCCGGGGATTGATATATATCAAAATTTAAATTTTTCCGATCCTATTAAACTGCCTGATTTTATTTTCGGCGGAGCGGTGATAAGGATTGATCAAACAGTGCGGATTAACTATAAGTTTAATGTAGCAATGGTTAGAAATACTTCAAACAGTTTGTCTGTATTGTCAAATGTCAATACAGATACCTATAATACGGGAGTTTTCATACAGTACAGTTTTTCGAAAAATATCAGGGCTGATATAGGGTTTCAATTTAATTATTTTATTGATAACGTGTCAATTGTGAATAATTATTACGCTTATGGTTTGAATGTTAAAATAAACGCGGTGTTTTAATGAAAAATATTTTGACGGGCATTCTTGACGCGGTTTTTCCTGCAAACTGTAAAACTTGCGGTAAAAAGATGAAGGCGGATAGAGCGGTATGCTTTTGCGGCGCATGCTGGAGTACCATCAGAAAAATCAAAGAGCCTTTTTGTGTTTATTGCGGAAAACAGCTGGCCTTGCCGAATGAACATTTTTGCGCGGATTGCACCGTCTCTCGCCTGTCTTTTGTGGATAACAGATCGGCAGGGGTTTATGAGGGCGTTTTAAAAGAAGCTATTCATGAGTTCAAGTATAAAGGGAAAAAAAGACTGGGGAAGTGTTTAGGGAAACTTATGGTTGATTACCTGAAAGAAAACGGGGGTTTGGACGACATAGACTTGATAATTCCTGTTCCAATATCTGAAAATAAAATTGAGAAGAGAGAATATAATCAGGCGGAAATATTGGCCGGCTATATAGGCCGGAGTTTTGAAATACCTGTGTTAAAAGACGTTTTGGAAAGGACTAAGGATACTTCGGCTCAATATGAGCTCTCAAGAGACGAAAGGTTTAGGAATGTCAACGGTGCTTTTGACATTAAACATCCTGAGAAAATAAAATGGGCCTGCATTCTTCTTGTAGATGATCTGTTGACCAGCGGCGCAACGGCGGATGAATGCTCGAGAATGCTTTTAGGAGCAGGGGCAAGCCAGATAAGGGTCTTTACTTTAGCCCGTGGATTATAGTACAATAATGCTGTTATATTATATAAGGTGGTATTAAATTGTTTGGGATTGGAAACTCTCCGAGCTTAGGCAAGGGGTTTCAACGATATGAAGTTTTCAATTATTTCCGACCCGCCAAGCTAAAGGGCGGGCATCCCAGGGGCTAACGAGTTCTGAGCTGTTTTATTTGGCATAACGTCATAAAATATTTGGAGAAAATTTCCAGAAAATCGGAACCGCAGTATATATCAGCGGAATTCAATAGTTTTACAACCAGGAGATAAAATGAATATATCTTTACCCGGCGATGATTATCTGCCGTCTACCGATGGAGCTGTTACTTCAATAAGAGCTTATGCAAAAGAGTTCAGAAAGCTTGGACACAGGGTTTATATTCCCTGCCCTGAATATCCTGATTTAAATGACCCTGCGAAACTATATAAAGATGAAGAACCTGATATTATAAGGTATAAATCACACAAGGCCCCGTTTCCTCCTAAGTATCGTCTTACTTTTACCTGGCAGACAAAAATTGATTGGAAATCCATGAATCTTGATATTATACATTCACAATCCCCCTTTCCCTTGGGTTTTCATGGAATTACCTGGGCAAGAAAGCTTGGAATTCCTCTTATTAATACTTACCATACCTTATATCCTGAATATATTAACACTTATATGAATATAAAATGGTTGAGGCGCCCTCTTTCCTGGATAACAAAACTGTTTTCAAGATGGGTGTTGAATAAAGGAGATATGGTTATTTCTCCGTCTCCACAGATGAAGGATGCGCTTATTGAATATGGTGTTACTGTCCCGATAGAAGTGATGCCCACAGGAATAGATTTAGATAAGTTTGACCATCCTGAGGGAGCTGCTTTTAGAAAAAAATATAAAATAGACCAAGACGAGAAAATGCTCCTTTGTATGTGCCGGTTAGGCCGTGAAAAGAATGTTAATTTTCTGATAAGCGTCATGCCTTTAATACTTCAAAAAATTCCAAATACAAGGCTGGTAATTTCAGGGGAGGGTGTTGCAAAACAGGAACTGGAAGAGCAGGCGAAAAGACTTGGAGTTTCTGAAAAAGTGCTTTTCCTTGGTTTTTTAAACCACAGGGACTGGGTTGATGCTTATGCGGCAGAAGACCTGTTTGTTTTTGGCTCAAAGACAGAAACCCAGGGTTTGGTTCTGCTTGAAGCGATGTATTTTTACAAACCCGTGGTTTGTATAGGAGAGATGGGTGTAATTGACATGCTGGAAGGTTTTGATAAGCAAACCGGAGGATTCCTTACAAAAGACAATGTGAATGAATTTGCGGATAAGGCGGTACTGCTCCTGTCCGATAAATCACTTTATGATATAAAGGCAAAAGAAGCTCATAAAAGAGCCCTGGAAATGTCTTCCGAAAATATAGCAAAAAAAATGCTTAAAATATACGATAGAGCCATTGAAGAAAATAAGAGGAAGAAATCTGAAAAGAAGTAAGTGTTTAATAGCGGTGTTTGCTTTAATTATGTTCTTTGGAAATATGTCGTCGTTTTGCGACTGTAATCTGACGGAGCATCTTTTAAATGAGGTTTCTTTTCCTCTGAAAATTGAAGGAGATGCTGCCGTAACTCTTGTGGAAGTTTTATCAATAGGTGCTGTTTGTTTTATCTTTGACAAAACAATTGATGAAAATCTGACATCTTTGCGGGCTCAAAATCTGGATTTTTTTAAAAGTGCGGATATTTTCGGGGACGGATATTTCACAATAGGCGCTTCCCTTGCCCTGTATTTAATCGGCGGAGATAAAGAAAGAAAGACCGCCCTTAATTTAGCGGAGTCTTTCATTGAAACCGGAATAATAACCGGAGCCATTAAAATTGGTTTTGGCAGAAGAAGACCTGACAGCGGGTTTGATGCGTTTACTTTTGAACCCTTAGGACTTAAAGATGATTCTTTTCCGTCAGGCCATACGGCTGCTGCTTTCTCTACTGCCGCCATACTGGCGAAGACATATGACATAGGTTTAATAACCTACCCTGTTGCAGCTTGTGTCGGGTTTTCAAGAGTTTACAAAGAAAAGCATTGGTTGTCTGATGTATTTTTTGGGGCTGTGATCGGTACTCTAATAGGCAATCTTCATGGAAATGATTATAAAGATGATTTGAAAGCATGCTTGGAATATAACGGGACAGGAATATCTTTTTTTGTAAGAAAAAAATTTTAGGAGGAGGATAATATTATGGCAACGAAAGTAGCAATAAATGGTTTTGGAAGGATCGGACGCCTTGTAATGAGAGCCGCAGCGCAGAGTCCTGAAGCCTGGAAGGAGCTTGAAATAGTCGCGGTTAATGACCTGGCAAAAGCGGGTACTTTGGCGCATCTTTTTAAGTATGATTCCGTACATCGGACATTCGCGGGAGAGGTTAAAAATACAGATAATTCAATTTCGATAAATGGACGGGAGATAAAAATAACTTCGGAAAAGGATCCTGCAAATCTTCCGTGGAAAGCCCTGGGTGTTGATATTGTTATAGAATCAACCGGAAGATTTACCGATAAAGAAAAAGCAGCAGCTCATCTTAACGCGGGAGCGAAAAAAGTAATTATTTCAGCGCCGGCAAAGAATGAGGATATAACCATCGTTCTTGGAGTAAACGAAGAGAAATATGATCCGTCAAAACATCATATTATTTCCAATGCTTCCTGCACCACAAATTGCCTGGCTCCTATGGTTAAAGTACTTATGCAGAACTTTGGCGTAAAAAGAGGGTTGATGACAACAATTCACTCTTATACCAATGACCAGAGGATCCTTGATTTTGAGCACAGCGACTTAAGAAGGTCAAGAGCTGCAGCGCTTTCTATGATTCCGACAAGCACCGGCGCGGCAAAAGCAGTTGCCCTGGTTTTACCGGAAATGAAAGGGAAATTAACCGGCTTTTCGATGAGAGTTCCTACTCCTAACGTATCCGTTGTAGACCTGGTAGCTGAGCTTGGGAAGAATGCTGCGGTTGAAGAGGTAAACGCAGCTCTTAAGAAAGCTTCAGAAGGCCCTATGGGCAAATACCTGGGGTATTGCGACAAGCCGCTGGTTTCCATTGATTTCTGCGGTAATCCGAAATCTTCTATCATTGATGCTATGTCAACAATGTCAATTGAAGGAAATATGGTAAAAGTCCTTTCCTGGTACGACAATGAGTGGGGCTATTCAAATAGAGTTGTCGAGCTTTCCCAGATGGTGGCGAAGAAACTATAATAGACATATATTTGTAATTCGTTACTCCTCGCGCGGGCCTAAAACCTGCGCGGGGCTTAACTTGGTAAGAAAACTCGAAGCACGAAATTCGAAATTCGAAACAAAAAAGATAAATAGAAGAAATAAAAATAACAGAAGAGCGCTTGTTTTTTTTGATTTTTTTCGAATTTGAACTTTTTCAGTTTTGTTTCGAGTTTAGAATTTCGAATTTGTTTTTATGGAGGATTTATGGCAAAGCTTTCGATACGCGATATCAATGTAAAAGGAAAACGGGTCCTTGTGCGGGTTGATTTTAATGTCCCTCAGGATGAAAAACTTAATATTACGGATGATACCAGAATAAGGGAAGCTTTGATTACCATAAAATATATTATTGATAACGGTGGAAAAGCCATACTTATTTCTCATCTGGGAAGGCCCGAGGGAAAAGTAGTGGAAAAAATGAGGATGGCGCCGATTGCTGTAAGGCTTCAAGAACTTTTAGGTAAACCGGTTCTTACCGCAAAAGATTGCGTAGGCGAAGAAGTTAAAAAAATAGCGGGAGGGATGACGCACGGAGAGGTCCTTCTTCTTGAAAATGTAAGATTCCATGCAGAGGAAGAAGAGAATGATCCGGCTTTCAGTAAACAGCTGGCGGAACTTTGTGATGTATATGTTAACGATGCTTTTGGAACGGCTCATAGGGCTCATGCTTCGACTGAAGGTGTCGCGAAATTTGTAAAACAGGCTGCCGCCGGATTTTTAATTGAAAAAGAGATTAAATACCTGGGCCTGGTTCTTGAGGACCCTAAAAGGCCTATATTGGCTATAATCGGCGGAGCTAAAATATCATCCAAAATCGATCTTTTGAATAATCTTATTAATAAAGTAGATAATCTTATAATAGGCGGCGGTATGGCTTATACTTTCATGAAAGCTCAGGGTAAAGGAATAGGCAAGTCCCTGTTTGAAGCAGATAAAGTGGAAATAGCAAAAAATATTCTTGATAAAGCAAAAGAAAGGGGTGTAAATGTTTATCTTCCGATAGATCACATTGTTGCCAGCACAAAAGATCATCCGCAGGATATTGAGGGGGTTAATGAAATCCCTGACAATATGATTGCTTTTGATATTGGGCGTAAATCAGTAGCTGAATTTGAAAGAGTCGTGCAAAATTCAAAAACAATATTCTGGAACGGCCCTCTCGGGTTGTTTGAAGTCGATGCTTTTGCAGCCGGAACTATTGCGCTGGCAAAAGCGCTAGCAAACAGCGGAAATGTAACGGTGGTTGGCGGAGGGGATTCTGTTTCTGCAATTAAGAAAGCAGGAGTTAAAGCAAAGATAACTCATATATCAACCGGTGGCGGGGCTTCTCTTGAATTTATAGAAGGAAAGGAACTTCCCGGAATAGCTGCTTTGACAAATAAATGAGAACATGGGAAATATAAGGTTCCCTGAATGGTTGAAAAAGAAGTTTCCGGATAACAAAGAATATACTGAAACTTACAATTTATTAAAGAAAAGCGGTTTGCCTACGGTATGTGAAAATGCAAGATGCCCGAATATAGGTGAATGTTTTTCAAGGAAGACAGCTACTTTTTTGATCCTGGGAAACATTTGTACCCGAGGTTGTTTGTTCTGTGAAATAAAAACTGGTAAGCCGGATTTGCCTGATCCGGAAGAGCCGGAAAAGCTTTTAAATGCCGTAAAAAAACTGGGGCTTGATTATATTGTTATTACCTCTGTAACCAGGGATGATCTGCCTGACGGAGGAGCGGAGCATTTCAAGGCGGTGATAACTGCTTTGAAAACCGTCAGCGGATTAAAGATTGAAATTTTAATACCGGATTTTAACGGAAATGTTGATTCTTTGAAAACTGTAGTTAAGTCAGGGCCTGAAGTTATAGGACACAATTTAGAGATGGCAAAAGAGCTCTATAAGGATTTAAGGCCTGATATAGCTGAATATAAAAAATCTTTGAGCGTTTTAAAAGAGTTAAAAAACATTGATCCGCTTTGTACAACTAAAAGCGGTTTCATGGTGGGCCTCGGAGAGACTACAGAACAGGTTTCCAGCCTTATGGATGATATATACCATACAGGTTGTGATATTCTCACAATAGGCCAATATTTACAGCCGTCAAGAGGAAAAGCTGAAGTAAAAGAATTTGTTTCTCCTGAGCGTTTTGAGGCTATGAAACTGGAGGCGTTATCAAAAGGGTTTAAAAGTGTTTGCAGCGGTCCTTTTATAAGAAGTTCTTACAGAGCTTCGGAGTTATACATGAAAACAAAACATGATTAGTTTGGAGAAACTAAAAGAGGTATTGACTGCGGTAAAAACCTCAAACAAACCTGATATATTGAGGAGAACTCTTGCTTTTGGTACCGTTTACATGGTGCTTTTTTTATTTTTTTACAGGTTATTTGTTGGGAATATAACACTTGAGCTGGTTTTAGTATGGATTCTTGTTGCCTCAGTATCTTTTTTCCGGGTAGACTGCTGGAACTATATACAAATAAACAATCTTACAAAAATCAACAAACAGCTGAATTATGTCGAACAATTAACCACGGCTTTACGAAGTTCCACGAAAACAGAAGATATCCTGAAACTTGTAATGAAGAATCTTACGGAAGAACTGAGATATGACAGGGTTATCATTTACTCTCTGGAAACTGATGAAAGGAAAAAAGAGCTCCTGAAGCCGATTGCCGCTTTTGGGATAGATTTTAATATGATAAAGGATTGTATTTTTAAACTCGATAAGGCGCTGGATATAATTCCGAGAGTGGCTGTTGAACGAAAGGGTTATATTATCAAAAACGCGCAGGATGATTACCGGTGTTCGCAGGAGTTTGTTGCACTGCTTGGAATGACGGAATATATTGTGGTTCCTCTGGTTACAAAAGGCGCCACGGTGGGCGTGCTTTTAGCCGATAATTTTATTAATAAAAGGCCTATTAATGATCTAGATTTGGTTCCGCTGACTTCATTCTCTAATCAGGTTGCAATGACGATTGAAAATGCAAAGCTGTACGAAAAAGTCGAGTATCTTGCAATTATTGACGGTTTGACAAATGTTCATAATCACAGGTATTTTATGGAAAATTTAAAAGCGGAAATAGAGAGGATGACAAGATATGAAAAAGAAGGAGTACTTTCCGTTATAATGATTGATGTCGACCATTTTAAACTTTATAATGACACGAACGGCCATATGGCCGGAGATGCCGTGCTTATTGAAATCGGACAGGTTCTTAAAAATTTAACCAGGAAAGTTGATCTGGTCGCGCGTTATGGCGGTGAAGAATTCGTTATAATGCTCCCTGCCACTCAAAAAGAGGGCGCCAGGATACTTGCTGAACGTATAAGAACGGTAATAGAGGATTATCCTTTTGAGTTCAAAGTTAGTCAGCCAAACGGTAAGCTTACTGTCAGTCTCGGGCTTTCTACATATCCGGAAGACGGAATTACGGAAGAAGCATTGATAAATACTGCGGACAAGGGGCTATATATGTCAAAAACATCGGGAAGAAATAAAGTCAGTATTGCGAGGTCAAAATGAGTCTTACAGTTGTAGGTTCAATTGCTTTGGATACGGTGGTTAATCCGTTTAAAAAAGCCGTAGACGTGCTTGGCGGTTCAGGAACGTATTTTTCTTATGCTGCGAGCTATTTCAACAGGGTGAAACTGCTGGGCGTGGTTGGCAGAGATTTTCCGAAAAAGCACCTTCAAGGCATGAAAAAACGGAATATTGATCTGGACGGCCTGACGATCGCTCCCGGCCTTACTTTCAGATGGACAGGCGAATATAAATTTGACATGAATATCCGAGAGACGAAAAAACTTAACCTCGGGGTATTTGCCGATTTTAAACCGAAGTTGCCGGAATCTTATAAACGGGCAAGATACTTATTTCTCGGCAACATTCATCCCGCTCTTCAGCTTGATGTATTGAGACAGATGAAAGTAAAACCAAAAATTATTGCCTGTGATACAATAGATTTTTATATTAAAACAGGTTTTAAAACTCTTTTAAAAGTTCTGAAAAATGTAGATATTTTCTTTTTTAATGATTCGGAAGCCCGGGAAATATCAGGAGAGTCCAATCTTTTTAAAGCCGGTAAAAAAATATTGAAATTGGGGCCAAAGATGGTTATTATCAAAAAGGGAGAGCATGGATGTATTCTTATGTCGGATAATTGGCATTTCTTGGCTCCTGCATACCCTCTTGAAGATGTTTTTGATCCGACAGGAGCGGGGGATTCTTTTGCCGGAGGTTTTATGGGGTATATTTCCTCTGTCAATAAAGTGACCGAAGAAGAAATCAAAAGGGCGCTGATATTTGGCACGGTTACCGCCTCTTATTGCGTTGAAGATTTTTCTATTAACAGGTTTAAAACTTTAAACATGGCAAAAATAAATGAGCGCTTCAGGGATATTAAAAAGTATACGCACTTTGAAGCATTTTCGGAAAAGGACTAAATGATGTTCAAACAGTCAAAAAGAATAAAAAGTTTGCCTCCCTATGCTCTTGGAGCGGTTAAAAACCTTATGCAGGATCAAAGAGCGAAAGGTGTTGATGTTATAGATCTTGGAATGGGGAACCCTGACAAGCCGACACCCCAGCATATTGTAGATAAATTGTGTGAAGTGGCCAGAGATCCAAAAGCCCACAGATATTCCGTATCAAAAGGCCTGTTGGGCCTTAGAAAAGCCGTTGCTTACAGATACAAAGAGGATTTTAATATAGAGCTTGACCCCGAGAGCGAAGTAATAGCAACTATCGGAGCAAAAGAGGGAATCTCTCATCTGGCAATGGCTCTGCTTGGCGACGGTGATCAGGCTTTAGTTCCTAATCCGACATATCCGATACATCTTTATTCAATAGTGATAGCGGGAGGCAAAGTTATCAGCATGCCTTTGTTAAAAGAGAATAACTTCGTGATTGATCTGGAGAAAATTACCATGAGCGGGTATTCTCCAAAACCAAAAGTACTGCTTTTAAGCTATCCTCATAATCCTACAACAGCGACGGTTGATCTCAAATTCTTTGAGGAGGTAGTGGCTTTTGCAAAGCAGGAAGGTTTAATTGTTATTCATGACTATGCCTATAAGGATTTACATTTTGACGGCTATAAACCTCCCTCCTTTTTACAGGTTAAAGGAGCAAAAGATGTGGGAGTCGAGTTTTATTCTTTAACAAAATCATATAATATGGCAGGTTGGCGCATTGCTTTTTGCATGGGAAATCCTGAGGTAATAGCGGATCTGGCTAAATTGAAAGGATATATGGATTATGGTATTTTTACTCCTATTCAGGTGGCGGCTATTACGGCTTTAAAGGGAGATCAAACGTGTGTTTCTGAAATAGCTGAGGTCTATAGGGTAAGGCGGGATACTCTGCTTGAGGGTTTGGCCAAAGCCGGCTGGAATATTCCAAAACCAAATTCTACAATGTTTATATGGGCTGAGATACCCGAAAAGTTCAAAGCAATGGGTTCTGTAGAATTCAGTAAACGTATTCTCCGTGAAGGAGCCGTAACAATCTCTCCCGGTATTGGTTTTGGAGAGTATGGAGAAGGTTACGTTAGATTCGCTCTCGTTGAAAATGAAGAGAGAATTAAACAAGCAGTGCGCGGGATAAAAAAGGTGCTGGAGAAAAAATGAGCGGATTTCAGAAAGTAAGTATTGACAGGGAAAAATGCAAAAGCTGCGGTTATTGCATTTTATACTGCAATAAAAATAATCTTTCTTTATCAAAATCCTTTAATGCCCGGGGCTACCTCTATGTTGAATTTAACGATAAAGAAGGTAAATGTAATTCCTGCGCTTTATGCGCTATCATGTGCCCTGAAGCTGCGATAAAAGTCCGCAAGGAAGAGAAAAAATGACAGCAATTATTGGCAAAAAAAAGCTCCTGAGCGGCAACGAAGCAATTGCCGAGGCTGCGATAATAGCAGGCTGCAAGTTTTACGCAGGATACCCTATAACTCCTCAGAATCAGATACCTGAATATATGTCCTGGCGTATGCCGGAAGCCGGAGGGGTTTTCATCCAGGCTGAGAGCGAGCTGGCGGCTATTAATATGGTTTTTGGCGCTTCCTTGACAGGTACAAGAGCAATGACCAGTTCTTCAAGCCCCGGAATTTCATTGAAACAGGAAGGTCTTTCGTATATGGCAGGCTGTGAATTGCCTGGAGTTATCGTGAATATGCAGCGCGGCGGGCCCGGACTTGGCAACATTCAGGGTTCTCAAGCGGATTATTTTCAGGCAACGAAAGGCGGCGGACACGGGGATTATAGGATGCCGGTTTTGGCTCCTTCAACAATTCCGGAAGCCATAGGGCATGTTATGGAGGCTTTTGACCTGGCTGATATATACCGGACCCCCGTTATGATCCTTTCTGACGGGATTCTCGGACAAATGATGGAAGCCGTGGAATTTCCGGAGTACAAGCCAAAAAAGAAATTACCTGAAAAAGACTGGATTCTTAATGGAGCAAAAAATAGAGCCTCCCGGTCTGTTTTTTCTTTAATGATGCAAAATCCAAATGCATTGGAAAAACATAATTGGAAACTTTCAGAAAAATTCAAAAAAATGGAAGCAGAAATCCGTTATGAAACATATCTTGAGGAGGATTCCGAAGTATTGGTCTGCGCCTATGGAATAATGGGCAGGATTTGTAAAGGTGCGGTTGATATGGCAAGAAAAGCAGGTATTAAAGCCGGATTATTCAGGCCGGTTACGGTTTGGCCGTTTGCTTCAGCTGTTGCCTCTAAACTCGGGAAGAAAGCAAAAAAGGTTCTTGTTGTGGAATTGAATCTGGGGCAGATGGTTGAAGATGTTCGGCTGGCTGTAGAAGATAATAAGAAAATATCGTTTTACGGCAGGCCGGGTGGAGCAGTTGCTACAAAAGAAGAAGTGTTTGAAAAAATAAAGGAAGTTTCAAAATGAAAACAGTCTATACTAAACCAAAAAGCCTGAAGGAAACAGCAAATACCTTTTGCCCGGGTTGCGGACATGGGTTGGTACATCGTATAGTCGCAGAAGTTATAGATGAGCTTGGAGTAAGAGAAAAAACAATTGGAATTGCTCCGGTGGGATGTGCAGTATTTGCTTATGATTATTTTAACTTTGATGTAGCTGAGGCTCCCCATGGAAGGCCCCCTGCGGTGGCTACAGCCATTAAGCGCTGTTTGCCGGATAGAATTGTTTTTACATACCAGGGAGACGGCGATCTGGCTTCCATTGGAACTAACGAAATAATCCATGCTGCGAATAGAGGTGAAAATATTACGGTTATTTTTATTAATAATGCCAATTACGGGATGACCGGCGGACAGATGGCTCCTACAACTTTAGCAGGGATGAAAACAACTACTACACAGTCGGGCCGGG
>JAZDIO010000191.1:0-5486 GCA_043804965.1 Candidatus Firestoneibacteriota bacterium
GTAAATATTTAGGGCTAAAGATAATTGCAATAAATAAATTACGAGATATTGTAAGTTGTCATTTGTAATTATTTTAAGGGGTCAAACCGTGTGTTACTCTATACCTGGTAAGGTTTTGGCAATTGACGGCAAAATGGTTACTGTGGAATACTTTGGCGAGCAGAGAAGAGCCAAGAATGAATTCTATGATCTTATACCCGGGCAGTATGTTTATGCCCAGGGCGGGTTTGTTGTTTCTACCGTGGAGGTAAAAGAGGCGGAAAAACTGCTTCAAAATTGGAAGGAAGTATTTCTTAAGCTGAAAGAAAAAGACCTCCGGCTGGCCAGGGAACCCAAGACTCTCTACCAGATCGCCAATGCCGTCAGGCAAAAGCACCAGGATAACTCCTGCTGTGTACACGGTATAATCAAATTCTCCAATTACTGTTCCTGCGATTGTATGTATTGCGGGATCAGGAAGAATAACAAGGAAATTAAGCGTTACCGCATGACAATTGATGAGATAGTAAAACAGGCGGACAAGGCGGTTAACAAACTTGGGTTTAAAGCGCTTGTGCTTCAATCCGGCGAGGATCCCTGGTATACCGAAGAAAAACTTCTGGGACTAGTTAAAAAAATAAGAGAAAAGTGCGGTGTACTTATAGTTTTAAGTATCGGGGATCGGCCGGTATCGGTTTACAAAAATCTTTATGAAGCGGGCGCCAAATCAGCGCTTATCAGGTTTGAGACTGCAAATGAAAAAATTTACGCAAGCATGAAGGAAGGTAAAAAACTCAAAGACAGGCTGGAGCTGATAAACAAGCTCAAAGAAACAGGGTACCTGGTGATGTCGGGATTTTTAATAGGTCTTCCGGGACAGACTGAACATGATCTTATGGAGGATATCAGGCTGACGGGCGATATAAATCCGGAAATGTTCTCCTTCGGGCCGTTTATCCCGCATAAAGGTACTCCTCTTGCGAAGGAAAGGATCCCCGCTCTGAACGAGGTTATCACGGTGATAGCCCGGGCAAGGATTCTTTATCCGGAATCAAAGATAGTGGTGACCACAGCCCTGGAAACACTGGACAAAAAAGGCGGGGCCAGGAAAGGCCTGATGTCCGGCGCAAATTCATTAATGATTAACCTTACTCCGGAAAAATACAGGGACCATTATGAGATCTATCCAGGGAGGAAAGGGATGGAACAGACAGTGGAAGAACGGATACAGGAAGTCCTGAAACTCCTTGAATCAATAGGCCGAGCGCCTACGGATATCGGATTAGTCTGATGCATGAACTTTCGCTGGCAACTTCAATAGCGGGTATATTAAGAAAAGAATGCAGGAAAAACGGGATAAAAAAACTAAAAGTGGTCAGGTTGAAAGTCGGAGTTTTAAGGAATGTTGTTTCAGAACTTCTGAAAGATGCGTTTAAAGGGTTTGGCGGGGAAGAGCTTTTCGAAGATGTAAAAATAAGAGTGCAATCAATAAAATTAAAACTAAAATGCGCGGATTGTAGCAATGAGATCATTATTAAAACTCCGGAAAATATTGTGCTAAAGTGCGCTAAATGCGGCAAAAAAGAAATGAAGATCCTAGCGGGAAATGAGTTAATAATCAGCGGTATTGAAGGAGATTAAAAGTTGAAGAAAATAAAGCTTTCCGAGAATGTCCTTGAGGAAAATGATTTTGCGGCGAAAAAAGCGCGCAAATATTTTACAAAGCAAAATATCTTTGTTGTAAATTTCATGGGCTCGCCCGGTTCCGGTAAGACTACCCTTATATCAGGGGTTATAAAACTTTTAAAAAAGAAATATTCCCTAGGTGTTATTGAAGGGGATGTGGCGACGTCTAAAGATGCCGAGAAAATTGCAAAGCTGAAGGTACCCGTAGTTCTTTTAAACACGGACCAGATAGGAAATGCATGTCATCTTACTTCAAAGATGATACGGAAGGCCTATAAAAAACTCGGGAAAAAAGTTGATATCCTTTTTATTGAGAATATCGGTAATTTGGTCTGTCCCGCAGAATTTGACCTGGGAGAACACCTTCGTATCTCCATGACCTCTGTAACTGAGGGGGACGATAAAATAAGCAAATACCCTCCGATGTTCATGAACGCAAATGCAATAGTTGTGAACAAGTTTGATTTGCTTAAGCATTTTGATTTTAATCTGAAGGAAGTTAAGCGGGAGATTGCCCGTTTAAATCCAAGTGCAGAAGTGTTTTACCTTAGTGCGACGGCACATGGCGATTTGAAGAAGGTTGCTGGGTATATAGAAGAAAGAAGTGTACAGTCAGATAAAATTACAAAATACAAATGACAAAGGACAATATAAGGTAAGCGGATGAAGACTCCGCAGGTTGTTAAATGTTAATGTTTTAAGGGGTGAAATATGAAGGTGGATAGGGATCTCAAAAAAAGAACTAAATCGTATGCTTTAAGTATTATCGGTTTAACAAAAATATTGCAAAACATATCTTCTAATAAAGTGATAATAAATCAGCTGCTTAGATCGTCAACATCCGTTGGGGCAAATTATCTTGCAGCCTGCTATGCAAAATCCAAAATAGATTTTCTCAATAAGATTAAGATAGTTGAAGAAGAAATTGTAGAGTCAAGATATTGGCTTGAGTTGTTACATGAAACCAATGATAATATTTCAGATAAAATAAATTATCAAATAAAAGAAACAACTGAATTAATATCTATATTTGCAGCAACTATAGTTACTATTAAAAAAAGCTTAAATAATAAATAATCTACCATATATTGTACTTTGTCATTCGTAATTTGTAATTTACTTGACGGGCATAATTAATTTGCATATGAATATTAAATGAGGTATCGTATAATACACTATGCATAGTACATCGTCCATTTTTGACATAACTAAAAACGTCGTTGTTTCCGCTCCTGCCGGTTCCGGAAAGACCGAGAAACTTGCCCGCCGTTATATTGCCCTTTTATCCGCCGGAGTCGGCCCGGAAAGGATACTTGCCCTTACTTTTACCGAAAAAGCCGCGGTGGAGATGAAAGAAAGAATTCTCGGGATTTTAAAATCCGAAAAACCGGAGCTTTATAAAAATATCCGGGAAAAGATATTTTTAATGAGAATATCCACTATTCACAGTTTTTGTTTAAGTCTGCTGAAAAGGTTTGCTTTTGAACTTGACCTGGATCCCAATTTTGAAATAGTGGATCTGAAAGATTCGGGGCTGATTGACGCCGTACTGTCGTCCTCTTTCACCGGAATAATTGAATCGGAAAAGGAAAAAGGCAAGGAAGACCTAAAAATATTACGGAAGTATTTGGTGGATTTGAGCTCTAAATACGGGTGGAGTAAATTAAAAGAAATTGTGGAGAAATTCTTTCTGCTTCGCCCTGCGACTTTGGTCGGCAGGCCGGAGTTACTTGATGTTTCAAATTTTAAAAAAGCGCATTTTGCGGCGGTTACAGCCGTAAAAGAGCATGTGTATTTTGCTGAACATTATAAGGAAATGATGGCAGAGGACTCGCCTGAAAATATTGTTTATGCAATTGATTCCGTAAAGGACTTGCTCCTGACGACGGCGGGAACTCCGAGAAAACAGATTCAAAAAGGGATAAATCTTGAAATATCAAAAGAAGAATACGCGGCTATTAACGGAAAAATATTTGATCTTTACAATGAAGCAAAAAAATATATTTACAACAAAGAACTTTTAATGTTCTATGAAATATTTGTTTTCAGCAATAATGAATATACCGGGAAAAAAAAGGAGTTGAATGTCCTGGATTTTAATGATCTTGAATATATTACTTACGACCTGCTGAACAATCATGCGGAGGTTGATAATATACTTTACGCGTTTGATGAGCAAACTGACCATATTTTTGTGGATGAATTTCAAGATACCAATTATCTGCAATGGTCAATCATTAACAAGCTTACGGAGGAATGGAGATCGGGGCTTGGCAGCAAGAGAGATAAAGGCATAATACCTACGCTTTTTATTGTGGGGGATGAAAAACAGTCAATATTCGGTTTTCGAAGCGCGAATGTGGAGGTTTTTAACACTGCGGCCGTAGAAATGAAAAAATGGTACGGCAGCGGGTTTATTTATGAACAGGTAAATGAGAATTACAGAAGCGGAAAAGATATAGTGGCATTTGTCAATAAGGTGTTCTCTCAAATAATGGCAAGAAAGCAATTTGACCCGAAATGGAAAACAAAGTATATGAGTTTTAATCCGATTCGGGATATTACAGGGAGAGTTGAAATACTGCAAATTAATAAAGGGGAAAAAGACAATAAGGAAGAAGCAAAAAAGGCGGCAGAACGGATAAAGGAGCTGGTAGGAAAAGAAAATATTTATGTCAAAGGACGGGGAAATAAAGAGGTATCTGAAAAGATAAAAAAGGGTGATATCGCGGTGCTTCTTAGAAAAAGAACGCATCTGGCTGACTTTGAAGAGGCTTTTACGAAAGCTAAAATAGATTATGTCGTCGTAAATGGGCTTGGTTTTTATCAACAACCGGAAATTATTATTTTAAGGTCGCTTCTTTTTACGCTTCTTGAGCCCTCGGATGATTATAATCTTTATTTGCTTCTAAAGAGCCGGTTTTTTTCCTTAAAAGAAGAGGAAATAATAGATCTGGTTTCTAAGGAAGGGCGGACGTTATATGATAAAATAGCCGATGATAAAAAACTCGGAATAATCAGGGATTATTCTTCAAGGATTAACGTAACCCCGATGAATCAAGTTTTAGAAAGCTTCATGGAAAGCGCGAAAGGCTGGAAAATTTTCTGGGAACCGCAGAGGTCTGCTAATATTAAAAAGTTTATAGAAATTGTGCAGGAACTTGAAACCAAGGGCTCTTCTTTGCAGGAGATACGCGCTTATTTTGAGGAAAGAATGGATACTGATGAAGAGCCGAAGGCAAATTTAAGCACGGAAGATATGGATGCCGTAAAGATAATGACCGTGCATACCGCGAAAGGCCTGGAATTTCCCGTGGTTTTCTTTGTCAGGATGGGAGAAGAGGTAAGAAAGGACGGAGAGTATATACGGATAAACGAAAGAAAGGACAGGACAGGAATACTGTATTGTCCGGACAAGGGGATCAGAGGAAAAGTTTCTGAATTTATCGATCTTAAAATGAAAGAGGAGGAAGAGGAAAAAAGAATATTTTACGTTGCCGTTACCAGAGCCAGGGACCGCCTCGTTTTATCGGGAGTGAGGGACGAAAAAAACAGGGGATTCTGGAAATACCTTGTGTAAAACAATGACGAAGTACGAATTACTAAGGACAATAAATATTCGTCATTAGCACTCATTCTCTATTCAAATATTAATTTTCCAAATGATTTTTCTCGGTGAAAGTCCGGGGTTTTGTTTCCGTTTGGCTTCCAAATTTGATACTCTTCCGTCCGTACACCATTTATAATATTATAATCAATTCTAAAAAGGCCCATTTTCCAGATTTCTCCGGGATTTGGGTAGCGTTTTAAAGCGGCAAAAG
>JAZDIO010000192.1:0-2292 GCA_043804965.1 Candidatus Firestoneibacteriota bacterium
TGGATTCTTTAAGACTCGCGGATAAACGGCCGGATTGGTTTTTTCTGATCCAGCAGGATAGCGATTTTTGCGCGTTACCCGGTTTAATTTCTAGGCTGGATAACGCGCGAATAATGAAGCCAGATTACCCAGACTCTGAAAAATATATGCAGCAGGCGGATGTTAACATTAATATGTCAGGATATAACACTATGGTCAGGTTGTTGTATCTGGGCCGGAATTCCATAGTCTTTCCGTTAAATCATAGCGAACAGCGATGGAACGCGTTTCTACTCTCCCGGTTTTCTAAATCTGAAGTCATTAATATTAAAAAAATTACTCCCGCGTTATTAGAGTCAAAGATAAATAAAATTCTCGTTACTAATACTTTACCGGTTTCTAACTTAAAGAAAAGGTGGTTTAATGGGGATAAATTCTCAGCGGATCTGATAATGAAATTATGCCAATAAGCGCCAGGTTAAACAATACTAAGGGTATTTATCAGCTGACCTTAAAAGAAAAGCAACGGGGAGGCCCCGGTGTCAATCTTAACTTAAATGGACTCAACGATTCCAAAAAAGATTTAAACACGCTGCGCAAAAGGCTTTGGAAATTGATCTATTTATCGCGCAAAAATAAAATTAAGGTTAACTACGATAGTATAAGATTAGAATCCATCCGGAATAATGTGCTTCTCATTGGACCAAGAACGCTGACGGTTGATATTACCGACAGATGTAACTATAGATGTAAGTTTTGCATACCGCATGGCCCGTATGATAATAAGGCGCGTGAAAGTGTTTATACCAGAGATTCCGTTCCATTTAAAGAATTAAAAAATATTTTTGCTCAGGCATATACATTGGGAGTGGAATGTATAAATATTTGCGGCGATGGCGAACCGTTACTGCATCCGCGGATCATAGATATTCTTCTGCATCTTAAGACGTATGATTTCAGAGTAATTGTTTTTACTAACGCCAGTATCAGCGAGGCGGTCAAAAGGATTGTTCAACTGCCTGCCTTCAATCTGTCTTTTATGGTTAATTTTTCCGCGGTTGGCCCGCAGCAATATTCCTATATTCATGGGCAACCCGCAACGCGCTTCAATAAGGTGCTAGAGAATATCAGGGCGCTCAATAAGGCGTTTCCCGTGACGCTGAATTATCTTATTTTTGAAGATACTGAGCACGATTTGCGCGTCTACCTACAGCTTAGCCACTCCTTAGGCGTAAAAAAAATAATATTGAAATTTCCCAACTTGTACAATTTTGAACAAAAGAAAATGCTTCTTAGCAGGGAAGCCGTAGTCAGATTTTTATCAAAATTCAAAAAAATGGAACAAGTTGCCCGGGAATATGGAATTAGCCTTGATTATCAAAGATACCTGTTAAACCTTTGTTTTCAGTCTTGCGGAAAGAAGAAAGTAAAGAAATGCTACCAGGGTTGGTTGTTTGGTCATGTAAAAGTAAACGGCAACCTTTATTTCTGCTGTAGCGAAAATAAGCCTTTGGGGCGGTTGAGAAATGGGGATTTTAGCAAGGCGTACTTTTCCCGTAGGTCGCTAGAGTATCTTATCGAGGGTAAAAAGACAGTGGATGTTACTTCTCCTAAATGGAGGAAATGCGTTCATTGTTCTGAAACCGATACAAATAGTATTATTGAACAGCTGGTATGAAAACAAAGGTCTTATTTTGTACGATTAACGGAGTCGGGTTAGGGCATATCGCTCGCGGGATTAATATTGCCAAAGAGCTGCGGCGGATTATGCCTTGCGAAATTTTATTTGCGACAAATTCATACTTTTCTCGGTTGTTTGAAGAGAACGGATTTTCATTTTTGACCGGAGGTATGGGTTCAGCTGAGGTGTTTAATAATAAGGTTTCACATCAGGTTTATCTTGAGAAAAACGATAAATTCTTTTGTTCTACCGCGAAAAAATTTCATCCGCAAATTATAATTTTTGATTTACTGATCCTTCCAGACACGCTTCTATATGCTAAAAACAACGGTATTTTCACGGTCTTTGTGCTCCGCGAGGTAAATAATTCAAAATATTTTGAAGATTTTAAGAAATACCTTCCGCTTTTTGATCTAGTGTTATTAGCTAATGTGAATGACCCGGAAATGACCAGGCGGCTATCCACTGCCGGTTTTGATAAAAGTAAAGTGCATTATGTGGGGCCTATCTTTCGCCAGCCAGAGGAAGATTTAATAAAAGAAGTTAAGAGGAAATACAAAATAAAAGATGATGAGTTCTTGGTCACTATTACCGGAGGAGGAGGAGCGGGAGGAGGTTGTTTCCGCGAGGTT
>JAZDIO010000193.1:0-3356 GCA_043804965.1 Candidatus Firestoneibacteriota bacterium
TCTAAGCGATATTCTCGTTTCCCAAGGAAGTTTAACTGCCGATAAAGCTAAACTTGTCAAGCTTGCCCAAATTCAAACGGGAACGCCGGAGGAAGACATAATTGTAGAAAAAGAGCTTGTAAACGAAACCTTGCTTGCTAAAGGAAAGGCGGTTTATTTCAACGTTCCCTATGTTGATTTGTCCCAAATTCCCGCATCCCCTGAAGCGCTAGCTCTTCTTTCCCAGGATGTAGCCGAGAGGTTTAAGGTTTTTCCTGTTTCGGTTGATAAGTCCGGTAAAAAACTTATTTTGGCCATGGCGGATCCCCTGGATCTTTCCGCAATAGATTTTGTTGAAAGAAAAACAGAGTATCACGTTCAGGCAGAGGTTGCCGAAGCTTCTAAAATTAAGGAATTTACCGCTACTAAATATGCCCAATCCATTTCCAGGGAGGTAACTGAAGCAGTTACTGAGGTTTCTTCAACTACGAGTGAGGTAAAAAGTTTTGAAGCAGGCTCCAAATTCGGTTTTATTAAAGAAGAAAAAATCGCCGAGATTGTCAGCCATATCTTAGAATTTGCCATCAGGGCCAGGGCTTCGGATGTTCATATTGAGCCTCAGGAAAAATCAACCAGAGTCCGCTACAGAATAGACGGAATTTTGCAGGAGAAATTGACAATTCCCCGCGAAATCCATGACTCGCTGATCTCCCGTATAAAAATTCTTTCAGGAATGAAAATAGATGAAAAAAGGATTCCTCAGGACGGACGCTTTAATTTCAAAGTTGCTGATCAGGATATTGATTTAAGAGTTTCTTCTCTTCCTACATCATGGGGGGAAAAAATTGTCATGAGGCTTCTTAAAAAAACAGGAGGGGTACCCACTTTAGCAGAGTTGGGACTAAGAGGAAGGGGTTTAAAAAATCTTGAGGATGCTGTTCTCAGGCCTCACGGAATTATTCTTATTTGCGGTCCTACGGGAAGCGGAAAAACCACAACTTTATATTCAATAATTTCAAAGATAAATACTTCCAAGGTAAATATTGTTACACTGGAAGACCCTATTGAGTATAAAATTGCCGGAGTAAATCAGGTTCAGGTTAATCCTGCGGCCGGACTTACTTTTGCCTCGGGCTTAAGGTCTTTCTTAAGACAGGACCCCAATATTATTTTAGTTGGAGAAATCCGCGACCAGGAAACTGCAGACCTTGCTATTCAGGCGTCCCTAACCGGGCACTTAGTTTTTTCCACGCTCCATACAAACGATGCCTCGGGAGCCCTTCCCAGGCTTCTCGATATGGGCGCGGAACCGTATCTTCTTGCTTCATCCGTTACCGCAATTATGGCCCAAAGAGTTATCAGAAAAATCCATGACAAATGCAAAACCGCATTTACCCCGGAGCCTAAAATTGCCGAAGAGGTTAAGGCCAATCTGGGAAATCTATGGCCAAGCGGGAAAGACGTCAAGTTTTATAAAGGCGAGGGGGATGCTGAGTGCGGAAACTCGGGGTATTTCGGCAGAGTCGGAATTTTTGAGGTGATGCCAGTTACGGAAAAAATGAGCAAACTGATATTGGAAAGATCATCATCCGCTGATATTGAAAAACTTGCCCGTGATGAGGGTATGATAACATTAAAGCAGGACGGATATTTGAAGGTTTTGGAAGGAATAACGTCAATCGAAGAAGTACTGCGTGTGGCGCAGGAGTAATAACTAATAACTATGGACATAAAACAATTGCTTCAACAAACAATTGATTCGGGAGCGTCCGATTTACATATTTTAACCGGAGTTCCTCCCACCTTAAGAATAGATGGGCAACTCTCCCCGCTTTCAAATTTTGAGGTAATGACGAGGGAAACGGTTTCCGAACTTGTGAGCCAGTCGTTGACAAGCGAACAGCTGTCAAGAGTAACGGTTGATAAGGAAATTGATTTTTCACTGCCTTTTTCGGATAAAGCCCGCTTCAGGGGAAATATCTATACCCAAAAAGGAACACTCGCGGCATCTTTCAGAAGAATACCGCTTGAAATTCCGGCAATTGATTCATTGGGGCTTCCCAAAATCCTTCATTCCTTTACGGGCTTGCGACAGGGCCTTGTTTTGGTTACGGGGCCTACAGGACACGGTAAATCTACGACTCTGGCTTCTATTTTAAATGAGATAAACGCAAACAGGTTTTGTCATATTGTTACAATTGAGGACCCCATCGAATTTGTTTTCAGATCTCAAAAGTCGATTGTCTCGCAGCGCGAGATGCATTCTGATACTCATTCGTGGGGCGTGGCGCTAAGAAGCGCGTTAAGGGAAGATCCTGATGTAGTTTTGGTCGGCGAAATGCGGGATTATGAAACAATTGCTGCGGCCCTAACCGTTGCCGAAACCGGACATTTGGTTTTTGCAACTCTTCATACAAATTCCGTTGCCCAAACCGTAGACAGAATTGTAGATGTCTTTCCCGAAGAACAGCAAGGACAGGTCAGGCTGCAGCTGTCTAATGTGATTGAAGCCGTATTTTCTCAAAGACTGGTTTCGGCGGTTCCGAAAGGCAGGGCCCTTGCCTATGAGCTTATGCTTGGCACCAATGCCATAAAGACATCAATAAGAGATGGAAAGAGCCATATGATAGATAGTATTCTGGAAACTTCCACGGAGGCTGGAATGATAACTTTGGAAAAGAGTCTTTCCGAACTTGTTAAGGATGGAAAAATTACACTCGAGTCGGCCCAAAATTGGTCACTTAGACCCGAACTTCTTTCCCGACTGGTCAGAGGTTAAAAAAGACTAAAGACATGCAGAGATACTACTACAAAGCCAAGGATCAAGCAGGTAAAACCATAACCGGTGAAGTTGAAGCTCAATCAGAAAGCGAAGCGGCAAAGCTTGTAAGAAAGAAAAATCTAATCCCGTTTTTCATACGCGCAGCTTCCGATAACCCCCTCCTTCTTCTGAAGAAGGTAAGAGAAAAAGTTTCGATCAGCGAAGTTGCGACATTTACCAGACAGCTTTCAACCATGATGAACGCAGGACTTCCGATTACGGATGCTTTGATGATACTGCGGTCCCAGACCAAAGGATCCATGCAGAAAGTTGTGGCTCAAATTTTGGCTGACGTTGAAGGGGGAACTTCGCTTTCCGTTGCCTTTTCGAAACATCGGAAAGTTTTCTCTTCTACCTATATTGCCTTATTAAAATCGGGAGAGGCAGGAGGAGTTATGGATCAGGTTTTACTAAGGCTTGCCGATAATCTGGAAAAAGAGCAGGAATTTTCCGGAAAGGTAAAGGGAGCTTTGATATATCCTGCCGTTGTAATTGTGGGAATGTTTGTTGTGGGACTTGTAATGATGATATTTGTTATTCCAAGGCTTACCTCTCT
>JAZDIO010000194.1:0-2055 GCA_043804965.1 Candidatus Firestoneibacteriota bacterium
GGGGAGTTTCCTGAGGCGGGCTTTTCGATAGAGGTAAACAACCAAAATCTGGAAAAACTGATTGCGGCGGGAGAAAAAGGAAAAAAATATTTATTTTCTCTGCTTAAAGAAACCCGAAGCGGCTATACAAAAGAAAGAATACTCCGGGAAATTTCCAGAGATGCGGCAGAGAAAGACTTGAACGAGTTTGATCTTAAGACGTTGTATTTGATAATCAAAGACAGGAGTTCGGCGATAAGATTTCTTACCGTCAGGCTTCTGGGTGAAAAAGGTTCTTCGGATTCTATTTCAAAAATCAACCCCCTGCTTTATGATCCGTTTGTGTTTCGAAAGGATGTTTATCCCGTGCGGATAGCCGCCCGAGAGGCAATAGAACTTATTAAAATCAGGGAAGAAGCAAATACCTTGCCGGAAGAAGAGCGCGCAGTAAAATGGCTTCAGGTTATAAGAGAAAAAGCGTTTTTAAGGCAGGATTATTTTTGCGAGAAAGCCGTAAAAGAAATTGCCCTTCTTACAGCCCAAAAAGAAAGCGTATGGGCGGAAGTAACCGCCGCAAAAGAAATGGTAGGGAAGAAAACTCTGATAAATAATAAAATATTCAGTTATCTTCTTCTTTCTGCCTCGAATTTAAAGGATGAAAGGACCCTTCCTTTGATTGAAAAATCGCTCAAGGATACGTCTCTTGTAAATGCGGCGGTCAGGGCTGCTGTCGCCCTGTCAATTGAAAAAACAACAGACTTTCTGCTTAAAGAACCGGTTAACAGCGGAAATGCAGCGCTTATGATAGAAGCGTTAAAAGAAAAATTGACGGAAACAGAAACCGTAGAAAAAGCCGGCGGAGAATCTTTTGTGGTTCAGCCTCCTTTTCAAGCGGCCGAAGAACGTAAATTTTTTGGAGTGGATTATTCTGCTTACGATAAAGAGAGCTTTGATGCTGTTGTAAAAAATGTAAAACAAATATTACTCACGAAACGAGATAATGAAGCTTATAAAGATGCGGGGGAAATGTATGCCTCAGGGTTGAATGATTTTAACAGGGCGCTTTTTTATTTTTCCCTCTATGAAAATGCGGGAAAAGAAACCAAAGCGGTTCCGGAGGATGTTTATGACGTTATGCCAAAGAAAACCCCGAGCGTGAGCTCGTGGGATGAATTTGGCATGAATAATCTAAAAACTTCCTATCGTCGAAACTCCGTGCGTAAGCTCGGAGAGGTTCATTTTGAGTTTCTGGCAAGATGCCTGGCAAATGCCGGAAAAATTCAGGAAGCGGAAAATATTTCTCCGTTAATGGATTTTATGCCCTATCTGGTAAATCTTAAACTGGCTGAAATATTAACAAAAGAACAGGTAAGCGATCCAATTACAGATTGCAGAAGGAATTACTGGCGGGCAAAGACGTTTTTGGAAATCAGCCGATATCAAAACGCCCTTAGTTTGTTAAAAAAACTGGGAAATTCCTGTTGTTCCGAAATTTCCGAACAATTTATAAAAGATAATACAGCCTTTTCCGAAGGGAGGATAAAAGAGGAAACGGAAGCAATAATGGCAGATTTGGATATAACTTCCAACGAGGAGCTTACGCTTGAAATTTCAACAGAAAAACCGGAATATAACAAAGATGAAGAAATAAAAATAAAACTTCTCCTTAAAAATGCAGGAAGTACGGCAGTCTCCGGAATAAACGAGGTAACGGGTAATTTTGGTTTTGATTTTTTGGTAATGCAAGAAGGAAGACTGGTAAAGAGGCTGAAAAAAGGGCTCTTTGGAGAGGAAAGAACCGAAGAACAGCAAACAGCTGATGTGTTTACCCTGGAACCGGGAACGGCTTTTTCTTCGGAAATTATTGCATTTTCTGCGGCGGAAGAAAAACCCGGGCAGGAAGCAGAGCTTATTCTTTCTTATGTCGGAGGTCCGCAAGAGGCGGGAGAGGAAAAGAATTGGATAAAACATCCGGTAATTTCCAATGAACTTATAATAAAAATTAGGAAATGAGATGAAAGACACTATAGCTGCCATATCAACCCCTCCCGGCGAAAGCGGCCTCGGCATTGTGCG
>JAZDIO010000195.1:0-4639 GCA_043804965.1 Candidatus Firestoneibacteriota bacterium
AGCTAAAAAAACAGATAGAAGAAGTAAAAAATAAACTTATTAAGGAGCCGGAAAGTCAGGTGTTTTTAGAATTAGCCGAGCTTTACTATAAAGCCGGACTTAAAAATGAGGCTCTTTCCCTGGTCCTTTCGGGGCTGGAGAAACACAGTGACTATATTTCGGCAAGGATATTTGCTTCAAGGCTGCTCCTTGAGAGGAATAGAACTTTGGAGGCAAAATCTGAACTTGAAAAAGTAATTATAGTGGATCCTTTGAACCTGCCTGCAAATACCATATTGGAAACCCTGTACAGGTATGAAGGAAATAATGCCGCTGCTGATAAAATAAAAGAAAGCATCAGCCGGATGACTTTTAAAGAGGAAAAGAGTGGGAATATGGAAACATCCACTGTTGCCGAGATCTACGTGACTCAGGGCCTTGTGGAGGAGGCCATAAGTATCTACGAGAGAATAGCCTTGAACAACCCCCTGGATGTAAAGATTAACAATAGATTAAAAGAGCTCAGAAAGAAGAAAGAAGAACAATATCAGGATTTCCTTAAAAAAAGGCAGAAGATAATTAAAACTATCCAAAAACTGCAGGAGGGCCTGAAAGAGATGCAGGAGGCGCTGCAGAATTTGGAGAAAGACCTTTGAAGCCGCGGATACCTGCTGTTTATATAGTTTCATTGATTTTGTTGTGTATTTTTTTCTGGAGCGAGATGGTGTTTCTTAATAAAATCCCCTTCTATCGCGATATTATTCTGCAATTTTATCCCTGGCAGGTCTTTGCAAATAATTCTGTCGGCTCCGGTGTTATTCCTCTCTGGAATAATTATTCGGGCTGCGGCGCTCCTTTCATAGCAAATCTGCAATCTGCGGTATTCTATCCGCTAAAGCTGATATTTTATTTGCTGCCTTTTGTGCCTGCGGTAAAATTATTTATTGTTACGCATTTTATTTTAGCAGCTGTATTCATGTTTTACCTGGCAAGGGACTTTAAGGTAAGCGATAAAGCAGCTTTCTTTGCGGCCCTGGTTTTTACCTTTAACGGTTACATGGTAAGCCGGGTTGAGTTCTTTAGTGTTCTAACCGCTTCGGTATGGATACCTCTTGTAATTTTGATGCTGAAGAAGTTCCTTGAAACCGGAAAATTCGGGTATTTTGCGCTTTCTTCTCTGGCAATATCAATGCCGGTGTTTGCGGGAAGTGTTCAGATTTATTTTTATAATTTCATTATAGCCCTGGCTTTTGTGGTCTGGTATTCAATTTATTTAAAAAAAGGGTGGTTGAGGAATACGGGATATTTTATTGCGGCTACGGTAATTTCCCTTATGATAGCGTCAGTTCAGCTCCTCCCTTTTTTTGAATTTGTTATGAATTCGGTAAGGCAGTCCGGTATGCCTTATTCTTTTGCGTCCAACTGGTCTTTGCATCCGGCTAAACTGATAAACTTTTTGACGCCTTTTATCTGGGGTAATCCTTCGGTTTCAGCGTATTATGGCCGCGACCAGTTCTGGGTGAGCTGCTTTTATTGCGGGGTACTTCCTGTCATTTTACTTATTGTGTATTATGTTCATAAAGCAAGGGAAAGGCCGACCCCGGCAAAACCGGAAAAACAAATAGTATTTTTTTCTTTAGTGCTGCTGTTCTTTCTTGTTGTTTCTCTTGGAAAATACGGGCTGATTCATTGGATATTGTATGAAATTATTCCACCATTCCGGATGATAAGATATCCGGGAGCGGCAATATACGCTGTAGTATTTTGTCTGGCAGTTATCAGCGGGCTTCTGATAGAAAAAGTAACGGCGCTTGTCAGCGCAAAGATATTTTTCCGCAGAGTAATTCCTTCAATTTCCCTGCTGGTGTTGCTTCAGGCAGGTGTCTGTATATATCTGAATTTTATAAAAAATAATGCGGATCCTGTGTATCTGAAAACAGCAAATTATTCTGTTTTTACCGGCATTGCGATGATTGTGTCGGCAAGCATCTTTCTTTATTTTTTTGCTGCTAAAAGGTTGTCGAAAACAGCTCTCTTAACAGTTCTTTCGGCTTTGTTGTTTTTTGACCTGTTTGTAAATTCAAATGGAATACTCCCTCTTGGGAACACGGGGGAGGTCCTGGCTGAACCGGAGACAGTTAAATATTTAAAGGCCGACAGTTCTGATTATCGCGTGGATCCAGCTCCAAATGCTGTGATTGATTTTCGTTTGCTTTATCAAGATGACAGACGGCATATGAACGGTTATCCCTATAATAAATATATTAAGGATGTAAAAAATATTTTACATGATAATTACGGTGTTATGTGCGGTATTGAATGTTCTGAGGTTTATGACCCGATGCGTATTTCCAGGCAGGATAAATATTTTGGTTGTTTAATGGGGCAGAAATCAGCAAGGGAGAGTCCCCTTCTTAATCTTGCCAATATTAAGTACCTTCTTTCGAGACAGAAAATACAGGAGGAGGGTTTTATTGAACGCGCGGAGTTTGGGGGCGTTAAGATTTATGAAAATCAGAAAGTACTGCCGAGAGCATTTGTAGTTTACAATACCGAAAATGCGCCGGATTCCAACGAATCTTTTCATAAAGTTTCTGCAAAAGAATTTTTACCTTCTGAAACGGCGGTTATAGAAGGCGAAGACACGGAATTCCTGAAGTCTAAAGGGAAAAAAAGCACCTCTGCCGGAGCTGTTTATGTGTCTGCAAATAAGGTGCGGGTTAACTACAACGCGCCTGCTCCCGGAATTCTGGTCTTGCTTGATTCATATTATCCCGGCTGGGAAGCATATGTAGACGGGGTTTCAGGGAAAATATTAAGAACAAATTATATGTTCAGGGGGGTGTTAGTGCCGGCAGGAGTACATACCGTTGAATTTATATATAAACCGGTTTCCTTCAGGACGGGAGTCGCGGTCTCCCTCCTGACTTTTGTATTTCTGCTTCTGGCTTCAATATGGTTATGGGCAAAAAATATTTATCGGTAATAATTCCTGCTTTTAATGAGGAAAAGAGAATATCACGTTCGGTAAGCCTGCTTAAGTCTTATTTGAACACGCTTGATATCTACTATGAAATTATAATTGTTGATGACGGTAGTCTTGATGATACTTCGAAAATAGTCAGACAGCTTTCCCTTCATGACCCAATTATCAGATTAGTCAGAAATGAAAAGAATACAGGCAAGGGGTTTGCCGTAAAACACGGGATGGAAGAAGCCTATGGAAGGTACAGGATATTTACTGATGCCGACCTTTCTACTCCCGCAGAGGAAATCGGGAAAGCGGTAGAATTTTTAAAATCAGGTTTTGATGTGGTTATTGGTTCCCGGCGTGTTAAAGGAGCGGATGTAAGATCTCCTCAGCCTCCGATCAGAAAACTGTTTAGCGGGGCCTTTCATGTCGTAAGAAGAATGCTGCTGCTTACGGATATTAAAGACACTCAATGCGGTTTTAAAGGATTTACCGCTGAAGCAGCAAAGGAAATCTTTATCCGGCTTACAATATCTGGTTTTGTATTTGATGTAGAAGCCCTTGTAATTGCCAGAGTTCTGGGCTTGAAAATAAAAGAAATGCCTGTTGTCTGGATGGATGACACGAGAAGTAAACTTACTCCGACTAAACATCTTAGGGCCGTGGCGGAAGAGCTTTTAACCGTCAGGCGTAACCTGAAAGAAGGCAGGTACAATAAAGGTAAACTCGAAGAATGAAATTCGAAATTTAGAATTTCGAGTTTGTTTTTAAAGGCGGTTTTTCATGAATATTGGTTTTCATGCAAGTACGGCAGGCGGGCTTGTAAACGCGCCTCTTGAAGCAGTAAAAATCGGCTGTAAAACATTTCAGGTATTTTCTAAAAGTCCTCAAAAGTGGGCAGCAGCTGACTTAACCCCTGAGAGTATAACGCTTTTTAAAAATGCGGTTAAAACTTATAATCTCTGCCCTGTAGTAGTTCACACAGGTTATCTGATAAACCTTGCTTCTCCAAACGAGGAGCTGTACAGGAAATCCATAGATTCCTTTTCGAATGAAATTGTCAGGGCGGAAGCTATCGGCGCGGATTATATTTCTACACACATAGGGAGCTGCGGGGATTGTGACAAAAAAGAAGCTCTTGGTAGGATTAAAAAGGGAGTAAAAGAAGCAGTTTCTCTCTCGGAATCGGTAAAGATTAAAATACTTTTTGAAAATTCTGCAAAAATAAAATCTCCGGGCGGCGAATTTAAAGACCTTGCGTTTCTGGCAAAAACCTGCGGAGAAAGATATGGCCTTACCCTGGATACCTGTCATGCTTTTGCCGCCGGTTATGATTTTCGAAGGTATGAGATACTGGATAATTGTCTGAAGGAAGTGGAAAGGATAGCAGGGTCGGATAAAGTAAAGGTGGTGCATTTAAACGACTCAAAAGGAGAATTTGGTTCTGGAATAGACAGGCACGAGCATCTTGGCCGGGGAAATCTTGGAAGAGAAGGTATTTGTAATATTATAAACCATCCATTGATTGTAAAGCTTGCCTTTATTCTTGAGACACCTAAAGAACCGGAAGGTTCCGACGCTTCTAATGTAAAATATGCGAGACCTTGTTCCGTTATGTAAAAAGAGTTACCTGGTTGTTATGTTATTACAGTTTTCTTTTCTCTTTACTTGTCTTTTAGAAGATTTGTG
>JAZDIO010000196.1:0-22958 GCA_043804965.1 Candidatus Firestoneibacteriota bacterium
CGGGTATGGACTGCGGTGGCGATAATAGATAAATATTCCGGAAAAAAAGCAGTAAAAACTTGTATGTCCGAAATAGAAATGAAAAATCTCTCAAAAAAAGAGATAGAATACCTTGCGGCAAAAAATCTCGATAAAGCAGGGGGTTACGGCATTCAGGAGGATGATAAATATTTGACGGTGCTGAAAGGCTCAAGAACAAATATAGTAGGGCTTCCGACGGAGTTACTGTCCGGCATGCTTAAGGAATTCGAAATAAAATCAAAACCGGTTGTTAAATATAGGTTTTAGTAAAAGAAGCAAAATTTGATGATAGTTCTAAATTAAATGGTCAAAAATCTTTAACCAATCATCTAAGCGTTTATGATATGACGCTATGCCAAAGAAAACAGCTCAGAACTCGTTAGCTCGCGGATGCCCGCCCTTTAGCTTGACGGGTCCGCCTCAGGGAAATAATCTAAAAACTTCCTATCGTCGAAACTCCGTGCGTAAGAGCTCGGAAAGGTTCATTTAATAGAAAGAGATTATTAAGTTGGAGTTTCACGATTTATATTGAAAAGAATAAAATAACCTTGTATAATGGAATACCGGAAAGTGATATATAATAAAATATCGCGGGGTGGAGCAGTTGGAAGCTCGTCGGGCTCATAACCCGAAGGTCGGCCGTTCGAATCGGTCCCCCGCAACCAGAAAGCAGCAGGCGTCGGAAATATATTCGGCGCCTTTATTTTTTATCCTCAGTGTTTCTTGATATGAAGATATATTGCATACTCAAGGTACAATAAAAATATCTGTTAATTTGCATGATAAGCTATATTCAAACGTAATTAAAAGTTGAAAAAGAACAATAATAATCCGTTAATATAATGTGCGTGGATTCACAATAAAATCATAAAAAGCATTATAAAATAATGATTTGCATATTTTACGAGTCTTTACTTTATCTTTGCAATATAGTATAATTTACATGTTATTTTAATTAATGTGAAAAAATGAATATTAAAAATTGTGATTGAAAATATTTAAAAGGGGCGTGTATGAAATATAATTTGCTGGAAAAAACGAAAGTAGGCGAACTCGTAAAGGCTCTAAAGAAAAAGTACCGTGTGGTGGGGCCGAAGGAAAAAGAAAATCTCTTTATATACGGGGATATAGAAGATGCTGAGGAACTGAAGCTGGAGCATAAACCGCCGATTCTTTCTCTTAAAAAATATTACCTGCCGCAGGAAGAGCCGCTCTTGACTTTTAAATTTAAGGAAGCGAAAGCAGCGCCGGTAGAAGTTAAAAAAGAAAATCTTATTATCTTTGGAGCTCACACTTGCGACATTACGGGTATAATCTGCCTTGACAACGCTTCTTCTATGGAACCGAGAGACTCCAATTTTCTTAAAAGGAAAAAGCATACATTAATCATAGGCGTTGAATGTTTACAGCCCTGTGACGAGCATGCGACCTGTGTAACGATGGGTACTCATAATCCGAAAGGCGGCTTTGATCTCATGCTTACGGATTCCGGGAATAAATATATAGTGCAGGTAAATTCTATAGAAGGTGAAAATCTGATTAATGAAAATAAATTTCTTTTTAAAGAGAGCGATGCGAAATCGGAAGATAGTTTAATAAAAATGAGGCAGGAAAAAGAAAAGTGGCCGAGAAAACTCAAAGTAAAAATTGGTAATTTAAAAAAGACAGTGGACGCCAGTTTAAAGCATAAAGAATGGGAGAGCGTCAAAGCCCGTTGCGTTTCCTGCGGCAACTGTACCAATGTCTGTCCTACCTGCTACTGTTTTGATATTAAAGATGATGTGGATTTAAACCTGGCTAACGGCACAAGATCGAGAATCTGGGATTCCTGCCAGTTGAAAGAATTTGCCGAGGTTACAGGAGGAGAAAGTTTCCGGAAAGACAGAAAGTCCCGCCAGCAGCACAGGTTCTTGAGAAAGTTCAGCTATTCTGTAGAAAGATATAACAGGTTTTTTTGCACCGGTTGCGGCAGGTGTACCAGGGCTTGCATGGCGAAAATCAGCCTTTATGAAACTATGAATAATCTGGCAAAGGAGTAATTTATGACAAATAATATTGTAATGGAAAAAGAAAAAAAAGCTTCTTTATACGAACCTGTTGCCGGGAAAATAATTTCGGTAAGACAGATGACCGAGACTGAAAAGTGGTTTAAAATAGAGCTTGAAGGGAAAAAAGAGCTTCACCATTGTCCGGGCCAGTTTGTAGAGGTATCCTTACTTGGTGTCGGGGAAGCGCCTATTTCCATATCTTCCTCCCCTACTCAACGAGGTTACTTTGAACTTTGCGTAAGGCGAGCCGGCAAAGTTACTTCGGTTTTACACGGCATGAAAGAAGGCGAGGAACTCGGTATTCGCGGCCCTTTCGGGCACGGTTTTCCCGTAAATGAGCTTAAGGGAAAGGATCTTCTTTTTATTGCCGGCGGCCTTGGGATAGCCCCGCTTCGATCTCTGATTAATTTTGTCATAGATAAAAGGAAAGATTTTGGCAAGGTAACCATACTTTTAGGATGCAAAGAACCTTCTCAATTGCTTTACACGGAGGAGATCGAGAAATGGTCAAAGCTTACTGATGTTGCTTTCAGGTGCACGGTTGACCGGGGCGCTCCGGATTGGAAAGGAAATGTCGGACTGATTACCGAGCTTATTCCCGGCGTGGATATAGATGTAAAACAGACCTACAGTATAGTGTGCGGGCCGCCGATCATGTATAAATTTGTGCTGATAAAATTAATGGAAAAAAATATTCCGGAAAATCAGATTCTTTTTTCACTTGAAAGAAGAATGAAATGCGGCGTCGGTAAGTGCGGACATTGCCAGATAAATCAATATTATTGCTGTCAGGACGGTCCGGTCTTCAGTTACGATAAAATCAAGGGATTGGAGGGTGCGCTATGAGCGGGACAAAAAAGAAAGTGAGGGTTGCATTTTTTGATTTTGCCGATTGCGAAGGCTGCCAGCTCCAGTTAACGTATCTAAATACCGCGCTTCTTGATATTCTGAACAGTGTCGATATTGTGAATTTCAGGGAAGTAATGCACGAAAGGTCCGAGGAGTATGATGTTGCCGTTATTGAAGGTTCTATAACCAGGCCTCATGATGAGGAAAGGATAAAAGATATCAGGGCTAAAGCGAAGATACTTGTAGCTTACGGGGCCTGCGCCTGTACCGGCGGCATTAACGGGATAATGAGAAGTCATACCGTTAAAGCTGCGCTAGAAACTGTTTACCCCGGCAGAAAGGATAAACTTGAAACCGGGCTGGTTCGCGCGGTTGACCAGGTTGTAAAAGTCGATGCGTATGTTCACGGTTGTCCGATAAATCTTAATGAATTTGCAGCGGTGTTAAAAGGTCTGCTTCTCGGCGCGCTTTACAAGGTTCCGGATTACGCGGTTTGTGTGGAATGTAAATTGAAAGAAAATGTCTGCCTTTACGAAAAAGGACAGATTTGTATGGGGCCCGTAACAAGAGCGGGCTGCGGCGCCTGGTGCACCAGTAACGGCAACACCTGTTATAGCTGCAGAGGGCTGCTGGAAGATATTAATAAACAGGGGCAGCTTGACATCCTCCAAAAAAATGGAGTAACAGTGGATATGCTTAAAGATAAGTTCAGCCTTTACAACGGGTGTAAATTGGAGGGAAGCAAATGAGTAATATTACAAAGAAGAATCTTGATATTAATGTAGAATACCTGACACGCGTGGAAGGGCACGGTAATATAATCGTTAATGTAAAAGAAGGTAAACTGGAAAAATGCCAGCTGAATATAATTGAGGCTCCGAGGTTTTTTGAGCAGATGGTGAAAGGGCGTTCCATGTTTGAAGTTCAACATATAACTTCAAGAATATGCGGGATTTGCTCTACGGGACATTGCCTTGGTTCAATTAAAGCTACCGAGGATGCCATAGGATTCACTCCGTCGGAACAAACAAAGAAACTCCGGAAGCTTGCCTTGCACTATGAAACCCTGGACAGCCACCTGCTTCATGTATTATTTCTGGTTGCTCCGGATTGTGTCGGCGCGGAAAGCGTTTTTCCCATGATAAAGACCCATCCGGAGGTAGTTGTTCTGGCTTTGAAAGTAAAGAAAATTTGCAGCGATCTTTGCGATATCCTTTTAGGCCGGCACACACACCCGATTACTTTAGTGGTTCGCGGTTTTACAAAGCTTCCGACCAGAAAAGACCTGGAAAAATCCAGGGAACTTCTTGCTGAACTGGCCTCAGATTACGGGAAAGCTCTGGAAGTTATCAAGACTTTAAAACTTCCGCAGTTTGAGAGGGAAACGGAATATTTGGCTTTATCTCATCCTGAGGAATACGCGTTCCTTGACGGTAACTTGAAATCGTCCGACGGCGGAGAGGTTACACCGCAAAAATACCTTGAGTTCGTTCATGAGTATTACGCGGAGCATTGTACTTCAAAACATTCAAAAAACAAACGAACTTCCTATATGGTCGGAGCTCTTGCCAGGTTTAACATCAATCAGGATAAATTACCGAAGAATGTTAAAGATCTTGCGGGGCAACTCGGGCTTAAAGCCCCTTGTTATAACCCGTATATGAATACTATAGCGCAGGTTGTGGAAATACTCTATTGCGCGCAGGATTCCATCAGAATAATTGACGAATTACTGAAAAAAGGCATCAATAAAGATGAGGCGGTTTCCAGCTGGCCTTCTAAAAATGAAGCAAGTTCCTTTAAGATAAAAGCAGGCCGGGGTGTGGGGGCAGTTGAAGTTCCCAGAGGTGTTTTATTCCATGACTACACGGTAAACGCCAAAGGGATGATTGAAAAAGCAAACTGTGTGATTCCTACAAATCAAAATCTTTCAAATATGGATGATGATTTGAAAAAAATGATTCCGGAAATACTGGAAAAAACAAAAGAAGAGATAACTCTTCAATCGGAAATGCTGATCCGCGCGTATGATCCCTGTATTTCCTGCTCCTGCCACATGCTTGATATAAAGTTCATGTGAAGAAAGAAAAGGCGGTAATAATAGGGATTGGAAGTGTACTTCGAGAAGATGATGCTCTCGGAGTACGAATCGTCGAGGTTTTTGAAAATGAAAAGTTATTCGGAAAAAAAGCAAGGCTGGTGTGCGGCGACATATCCGGCCTTGATATTTTAAAGTATTTTGAAAAGCATGTAAAAGTCATAGTAATTGACGCTGCGGACATGAAGCTTCCTTTAGGCACAGTTAAAGCTTTTAAGCCGGAGGAAATAATAACGAAAATCGAAGGTCCCGCCGGTTCTTCTCACGGGTTTAACCTGACCCACACTCTGGAAATTGCCAAAAGCTTGAATATGTCTGACAATATCGTTATAATAGGCATTCAGCCTTCAGATACTTCTTTTGGGCTTGAATTATCGGAGAAAATACGGATATTATTTCCTCAAATAGTAAAGAAAACGGCGAAAATAATAGAAGATTTATTGTAACCTGCATACTGCTTTACCTTTCTGAAAGAAGTAATAAAGGATAAGGCGAGTGAAACACTCATTCCCTCATATCTGCCAATTTAGATAGTGTCATTTTTAGAGGCAACATGATATTATGCAACGGTACTGCATAATATCATGTTGACAAAATATGCAATATTTGTTATTATTACGCTATGGCAACCTATATATCGAGAGTAATAGAAAAAGAACTTAGAGCTAATATCGCACAATTTCCTGTAGTTGCGTTGTCTGGAGCCCGTCAAACAGGAAAAACCACTCTATTAAGGCATGTCGCAGGTAAAGACTTTGTATATTATGACTTCGATAATTTAAATATACTTAACCTCGCAAAAAAAGATCCGGCTCTTTTTATAAGCGAGACGGGGAGAAAAGTTATAATAGATTAGATACAATATGCGCCCGAACTGCTTAATTATATTAAGATTGAAGTAGATAAAAACCCGTCTCAAAAAGGACGCTTTATTCTCACCGGTTCTCAGCGCTTTCTTATGATGAAAGATCTCTCGGAAACTCTTGCGGGGCGGGTGGGAATACTGGATTTGTATCCGCTTTCCTTTGACGAAATAGAAAAAAAGAGTAATCTCAAAGAGAGTTTTGTGTCCGCCTGTGTGACTGGGACTTATCCTCAGCTTATCAGCGAGAAAGTCCTAGACCCTGACCGCTGGTACAGGAATTATATTCAAACATATATTGACCGCGATATAAAGATGGTCTATAACATCGGAGATTTAAGAAGTTTTAATACTTTTATAGGACTGCTGGCCGGTAGAGTAGCGCAAATGCTCAATATGACTGCGCTGGCGTCTCTGGTAGGTGTATCTGTAAATACCATAAAAAGCTGGATTTCGGTTCTGGAGGCAAGCAATATTGTTTTTCTTCTACAGCCTTTTCATGTTAATTCGAGCAAGCGTATTATCAGGACTCCAAAACTATTTTTTTATGACAATGGCCTGGCGGCAAGGTTAAATGGAATAACAACCAGGCAGGAGATAATCAACAGCCCTCTTCTGGGACCCTTGTTTGAGAACTACATAATCTCGGAGACCCTGAAATATTATAGCAATAGGGGAAAACCTGTCCGGCTCAATTTTTTCAGAAGCCATTCGGGTATGGAAATTGACCTTTTAATAGAAGAGAAAAGCAGGATAACGCCGGTAGAAATTAAAGCCTCTGCAAGCTTTGGTAATTTTAAAGACTTTAATTATAAACTTCTGACCGAGTATACAGGCAGAGATATCGGGGAGGGCTTCCTTGTCTATCTTGGAGGAGAGAAACTCAAGCTTTCCAGGAATATAACAGCCCTGAGTAGTTTTGAATATTTGTCATAAAACAGCTGATATAGATATTCTTAAAATCTCCCTCATGGGAATAATGATATGATAACGGGTAATACCTTAAGAGTAAAATTCGAAAATACAAATGTCGAGATGCTTTTTGAAACCTGCCTCCCTGACAGGCAGAATAAAAATACTTATCTCTTCCGAAATCCCATAAAAACGATTATCGCATATGACCAGGCTTCCGCGGAAAAAGCGTTAGAAAATATTGAAAAGCTTTTACAGGATAAATATTGGATTGCCGGATATTTATCCTATGAACTGGGCTATGGCCTTGAAAAAGATTCCTTTCCTGATAAAAAGAGATACAATTTTCCATTAATAGAAATATATGCCTTCAGAAAACCAGTAATCGGAAAGGCTGAAGAAAGTATTATTTACGGGAAGAATAAATATTTTAAGGCCTGGAATATAAAATTTAATGTACCCTTTGGGAAATATAAAAAAAATATCGGAAAAATTAAACATTATATTGAAAAGGGGGATGCGTATCAGATTAATTATACCGGCAAGCTAAAGTTTAAATTCAGCGGAAATCCCTTTGCGTTTTACAGAAATCTAACAAAGAAACAGCCTGTGCAGTATTCCGCTTTTCTGAAACTAAAAAATAAAACTATTATTTCGCTTTCCCCAGAACTCTTTTTTTCGGTAAAGAACGGAGTAATCAAATCAAAGCCCATGAAAGGGACTATGAAGAGAGGAAGGGACCTTGTGGAAGACGCTTTTAAAATGAAAGAACTTCAAAAAAGCAGTAAGAACAGGGCTGAGAATATTATGATAACGGATCTGATAAGGAATGACCTGGGAAGGATTTGCAAGACCGGAAGCATTGTCACTTCCAATATATATGAAGTGCTGAGATATAACACGCTGTTTCAGATGATTACAACGGTAAGAGGCCGTTTGAAGAAGGGAGTAACCTGGAAAGAGATTTTCGGAAGTATTTTCCCGGGGGGTTCTGTTACCGGAGCGCCGAAAATCAGGGCTATGCAGATTATCCGAGAACTTGAAAGAGAAGACAGAAAAGTATATTGCGGCGCGCTTGGTTTTATCTCTCCGGATAACAATGCGGTGTTCTCAATTCCCATTAGGACTATTCTTTTGGAAAAAAACCAAGGGGAAATGGGAATAGGGAGCGGAATTGTATATGATTCAGGAGCCAGGGAAGAATATGAGGAGGCTCTGCTAAAAGCAAACTTTTTGACAGAGCAAACAGAGGATTTTAAGATACTTGAAACGATATTATGGGATAAAGTATATTTTCTGCTCGGCAGGCACTTAAAACGTCTGGAAAAATCGGCAAAGTATTTTAACTATAAATTTAATATGAGAAATACCAGGAATGTTCTCAAGAAGGAGGCAGATCATTTTATAAACGGCAGTAAATACAAGGTTAGACTGCTGCTAAATAAAAATGGAAATATTGAAATAAACAAAAGTGAAATTATCCCAAAAAAAATATTGAAAGTAAAAGCGGTAATATCCCGGCAGCGCGTAGACAGCAGAAACAGGTTTTTATATCATAAAACCACCAGGAGAAGGCTGTATGAAAGCGAAAGGCAGAAGATAAAAGGAAAAGATATATTTGACGTGATTTTTTTAAATGAAAGGGAAGAGGTAACGGAAGGAGCAATAACAAATTTATTTATTTTTAAAGAGGGAAAGTACTATACTCCGCCTGTCTCTTCGGGGCTCTTGCCCGGCATTTTCCGGGAATATATGATAAAAGAAAAACAAGCCGTTTTACGGGTTTTAAAACTTAAAGACCTGAAAGCGGCGGATAGAGTATTTTTAGTGAACTCTGTCCGCGGTATCGTGGAAGTTGATATAATATTTTAAAGTATAGGGAAAGTATGAACCTCTCCGTACGTAAGCTCGGAGAGGTTCATACTTTGTATCAATGGAAATATATGAGATTAAGTGAACTTTGTAGCAACAAATCCTGTCACAATAATTATTAATTATCTAAAATAAATATAATGTGAGAATAATAACTTAATGTCAATAAAACAGCTGTATTGTAAATGAGTTATATTGCAGGAGGGTCGTATAACTCAGATTTTTATCACAATAATCTTGACATTTATATTTAAAGTTGATAAAATATATTTAGTTAATGTGAAAGGTGGAACAATATAATGTCGGAATCTAAAAACTGTATCTTCAGGCTCTGCAGGTATAGAAGGACCCTGAAGGATCTTAAGGAATTAGGTTATGTGAAGATCTTCTCGGATAATCTGGGTGAATCAACAGGGGTAACCGCAACTCAAGTGCGAAAGGATTTTTCCCTCTTTGGAATTTCCGGAAATAAAAAAGGCGGATATCTTATTGATAATCTTATTGAAAAAATTAATTATATTCTTGGAAAAGACGAAATCCAAAAAGTTATTCTGGTCGGAGCTGGAAATCTCGGGAGCGCTTTAACAAGATATAAAGGTTTTGAAAAAGAAGATATAAATATTGTGGCGGCTTTTGACGCCGATCCGGCAAAAAATATAAAAGTTAACAACATACAAGTGCATCCGATTAAGGATGTTTTTGATTATGTCAGGAATCATAAAGTAAGGGTTGCCGTTCTTGCGGTTCCCTCCGTAGTTGCACAGGAGGTAAGTGAAATGCTTATTTCTGCCGGGATACGCGGGATCCTGAATTTTGCGCCTATTACTTTGAAAGTTCCTGAACGTATAGTGGTAAATAATGTGAACCTTGCTGTTGAACTTGAAAACGTTATTTACTATGTGAATGCAAGGGAACGCAATGAAAAACAAAATAAGGCAAATCTCATTCAAAACTAGGCTTTTCCTCAGTTTTCTGCTGGTAATTATTGTGATCGGTATGCTGATACTTACCTACGGAAGTCTTTTTATTTCCGACAATGTTTACGGCAGAGTCCAGAGGGAGGTTGCCAGAAATATAAATTCAGCCTGGAATGAGTATAATAACGAAATTGAAAATCTTAAAACCGTGGCGGATTTTGTTTCAGGAGCCCACTGCGGCGAATATCGTTCCAATAAAGCCTTGTTAGAAAAAATAAAAGAAAAATATAAAATAGATTATATAATTTTTACCCCCGTTGCCGCAAATGAGAAAATACCGGAAAATTTAAGGCCCCGCGCGGAAACAAGAATTGTACCCGCGAAAGAACTTAAAGAGCTGAACAATAATCTTTCTGAAAGGGCTTTTATAAAATCAAGAGAAACTGAAATGGCGAAAAAAATTCCTGCGTCTGATTTGAAAGACGGCCTTGTCATAGAAGTTGTAGCTTCATATTTGGATGTAAAAAAGCAGGAAAAGGGCATCTTGAAAATCGGAAAACTTCTGAATAAAAACTCCGAAATAGTGGATAAAATTAACAGTATTATTTTTGAAGATCAAGAATATAAAGGAAAGCCCGTAGGTACGGTAACATTGTTTCTAAAAGACATGAGAGTTGCCACCAATGTTCTGACGTCAACCGGAGAACGCGCGATAGGCACGTATATTTCTGAAAAAGTCTATGACAAAGTTATTACGAAAGGAAATAAATGGAGAGATAGGGCCTTTGTTGTAAATGAATGGTATATTACTGCTTATGACCCAATCAAGGATTCAAAGGGCAATATCGTAGGCATATTGTATATTGGAAGGCTGGAAGCGCCTTTTATTGAAATGAGAGATGAGATGAGAAAAGATCTTTTTCTTCTTCTTTTGATATGTACGCTGCTTTTTATGATAATTTCCTACTGGATCTCAATTGCCATTGATAAGCATTTCAAGCAGATGACCGCGGCGGTAAAACAAATTGCGAACAGCGATTTAAATGTCAGAGTCAGCAAAGATACCGGAATAACCGAGCTTAATATGCTTGCGGAAGCGTTTAATGCCATGGCTACGGCTTTAAAAGAAGACCGGCGGGAAATTCTTGAAGCGAATGAAAAATTGAATGCTGCAAATAAGAATTACATGGATATGATAGGCTTTGTTTCTCATCAACTGAAAGGAATTCTCGGTTCAATTGTAATGAATATATATTCAATTAAAGAAGGATTCCTGGGGGAAATCAATGAAAAGCAGAAAAAAGCAATAGATGCTGTTGCCAGAATTCTTGATTACTTTGAAAATATGGTAAAAAATTATCTTGATCTCTCAAGAATTGAAAAAGGAGAGCTGGAAATAAAGCCTGTTGTCCTTGATTTTTCTGAAGACAGCATAAAGGCGGCTATCCAGCATTTTGAAAAACAGGCCCAGGAAAGGAATATAAAGATAGAAAACAATATTCCCGCCGGTCTAAAAGTTTTTGCCGACAAGGGTCTTATGCTTATTGTATGCGATAATTTATTGAGTAATGCGGTAAAGTACGGAAGAAAAGACGGTAATATAGTATTGTCTTATGAAGCTGCAGAAGAAGAATTTTTCAAATTTGTTTTTTATAATGATTCCGAGCCGATATCCAATGAAAAGCAGGATCTGTTATTTAAGAAATTTTCCAGGCTGCCTGGTACGGAAAAAATAAAAGGAAGCGGCATCGGACTTTTCATTATCCGTCAGATAGTTGAAAAGCATAGCGGAAAAATAACACATGAAGCGGTAAAGACAGGAAATAAGTTTATACTTTTAATAAGGAAAGGAGTGAGTAAATGAGTAATGCGGTAGAAATACTGAGAAAAATGAAACAAAAAGCTCTCCATGAAAATCTTTCCAAGTGGCTTTGTGAAACCAGGATTAATATCGGCATGTCCACCTGTGAGATAGCTGCCGGTTCAAAAAGCGTTTACACGGCCATACAAGATGAAATAAAGAAGAGAAAAATAAAAAACGTTCATGCCGGGCAGAAAGGCTGTGTGGGAAGGTGCCATCTTGAGCCTACGGTTGAAATCTTCCAGGCCGGTGAAAAACCTTTTAAATACGAGAATGTTGACGTTAAAAAAGCCAGGCAGATAGTGCTTAACCATCTTGTTAAAAACAGCGCAAAACATAGGAAGTGCCGCGGCAAAGGATATGTTTCGAGTACAAATATTCTTACAGGTAAGTCAGATTACATTTTCGGAGATATTGATTATTTTATGAAACAAAAAAGGATGGCGCTCCGTAACTGCGGAGTAATAGATCCGGAATCACTGGATGATTATCTTTCGGTAAGAGGGTATGAAGCGCTTGCAAAAGTACTTTCTGCATATACTCCGGAAAAGGTTATTGATGAAATTATTAAGTCAGGATTAAGAGGGCGGGGCGGAGGAGGATTTCCAACCGGTACAAAATGGACCTTTGTGGCTAAGCAGCCGTCTGATATTAAATATGTGATATGCAATGCCGACGAGGGGGATCCCGGGGCGTTTATGGACAGAAGTGTCATTGAAGGGGACCCGTTCAGCGTGCTTGAAGCAATGACTATAGGCGGTTTTGCTGTCGGAGCCTCTCAGGGTATCGTATATATCCGCGCGGAATATCCGCTTGCTGTAGAAAGGCTGAAAAAAGCAATTATTGACTGTAAAAAGAAAAATTTACTTGGAAAAAATATTCTTGGAAGCAATTTCTCGTTTGACATTGACATTGTTCTGGGAGCCGGCGCTTTTGTCTGCGGGGAAGAGACCGCCTTGATAAATTCAATTATGGGAATGCGCGGTATGCCCCGCATCAGGCCGCCTTTTCCGGCCGTTAAGGGTTTATGGGGAAGACCGACGCTTATTAATAATGTAGAAACCTGGGCAAATATTCCGGTGATTATTCTTGACGGTTCTGATTATTTTGCGTCTATAGGTACTGAAAAGAGCAAGGGTACCAAAGTATTTGCCTTAGCCGGAAAGATCAAAAACACGGGACTTGTGGAAGTTCCTATGGGAACTTCTCTTGGTGAGGTGGTTTTTGATATCGGAGGGGGAACAAAAAACGGAATAAAATATAAGGCGGCTCAAACCGGAGGTCCTTCCGGCGGGTGCCTGCCTACAAAGTTCTTGAACACTCCTATTGATTACGATTCGTTGATTTCCGCCGGCTCAATCATGGGTTCCGGCGGGCTTATTGTTATGGACGAAAAAGACTGCATGGTGGATGTCGCAAAATTCTTTCTGGAATTTACGCAGGATGAATCCTGCGGTAAGTGCACTCCCTGCCGGGAAGGCACCAAAAGAATGCTTGAAATACTTGAGAGAATTACAAAAGGGGAAGGAAAAGAAGGGGATATTGAAAAACTTGAAAAACTTGGAAATACCATAAAGAAAACGGCTCTTTGCGGCTTGGGTCAGACTGCGCCGAATCCGGTTCTTTCCACGATAAAATATTTCAGGGAAGAGTATGAATCACACATAAGAGACAGAAAATGCAAAGCAGCGGTTTGCGGCGAACTTTTTGTTTCGCCCTGCCAGCATACTTGTCCCGTAAATATTGATATACCGGGTTTTATAGGAAATATCCGTGAGGGAAAAATCAAAGAAAGTATCGAGCTTGTTTTAGAGCGAAACCCCCTGCCTTCTGTTTGCGGGAGGGTCTGTCATCACCCCTGTGAGTCTAATTGTCGCAGGGGAAAAATTGAAGAACCCGTGGCGATTATGATGCTTAAGAGATTTGCCGCTGATTATACTGCGGCAGATAAAAATATTAAAGTTAAAAGCTATAAAGGTAAAACATTAAAAGAGTCGGTGGCAGTTATTGGGAGCGGTCCTGCCGGTTTATCCTGCGCCTATCACCTGGCAAAACGCGGTTATCAGGTAACTATATATGAAGCGGAGAAAGTTGCCGGCGGAATGCTTCGGATCGGTATTCCGGAATACAGACTGCCAAAAAATACGGTGGAGAGAGATATAAACAGAATAAAAGCCGCGGGAGTTAAGATTAAAACCGGGGTGGCTTTTGGAAAAGATATTTCGCTGAAGGAACTCAAGACTAAAGGGTTTAAAGCCGTGTTTTTGGCTATTGGCGCCTGGAAAGAAATACCTTTGAAAATTAAAGGCACAGAACTTCCTGGTTTTATGGGTTCACTTTCTTTCTTGAAAAGTTATAACACGGGAAAAATAAAGAAAATTAACGGTGCCTGTTCCATAATTCTTGATAAAAACCATACGGCTTTGGTTACCGGACAGCGGGTTGCCGTGGTCGGCGGGGGCAATGCGGCTATGGATGTGGCAAGGACCTGTTTACGTCTTGGAGCTTCGGAAGTTAACATAGTATATAGAAGGGACCGGGCGGCTATGCCGGCAATACCTGAAGAAGTTTTTGAGTGTGAAAAAGAGGGCGTAAAATTCCATTTTCTTTTGATACCAAATGCGATAAAAGGAAAAGGCGGAAAAATTACGGAGTTGGAATGTTTACAGACAAAAGCCGGTGATTTTGATGCCTCCGGCAGGAGACGTCCTGTTGCGACTGAGGAAAAGTTTAATCTCCCTGTAGATATTGTAATAAGCGCGATTGGCGGCAAACCTTCGGGAGCTGAACTTTTAAAAGATGATTTGGCCCTGACGGAACGGGGTACACTTTCCGCGGATTCAAGAGTTTTTACAACAAATATCAAGGGTGTTTTTGCGGGCGGTGATGTCGTAACCGGAGGCGGTACGGTGATAGAGTCTGTAGCCGACGGGGAAAAAGCCGCAATATCAATAGACCGATACTTAAAAGGCGAAGATATGTTTAAGGACAGATATGTGATAAAAGGGGAAAGAAAGACTGTCGAGTATATAGATCCTTCTAAAGATATAAAAGAAAAATGCAGAATAAAACATGAGCAGTTAAGCATGGAAAAAAGATTACAAGCCTTTATGGAAGTTGACCTTGGATATGAAAAGAGTCAGGCGCTGGAAGAGGCGGACAGATGTTTAAGGTGTGACAAAAAGGAGGCGGAATAAAATGGATAAAAACCAGATAAATTTAACAATAGACGGAAATAAAATATCCGTACCCGCAGATTTCACGGTTATGCAGGCCGCGGATGCTGCGGGGATTCATATTCCCCGTCTTTGTTATCATCCTAAACTTTCTGCGGTCGGGGCCTGCAGGATCTGCATAGTTGAAATTGAGGGCGTAAAGAATTATGCCGCCTCCTGTGTTACTGTGGTTTCCGAGGGGATGAACGTTAAGACAAATTCTCCCGCAATCAGGGAGGCCAGAAGAGACCTTGTCGAATTAATTCTTGATAATCACCCCAGGGAATGTCAGATTTGTGAGAAAAATAATAACTGCGAACTTCAAGAACTGGCGCTTACCCTGGGTATTGAGGAGTATGAATTTCCAGGGGAGAGAAAACATTTTGCCGCCGACTATTCTTCCGCCTCTATAGTGAGGGATCCTGATAAATGCATACTTTGCGGCAAGTGTGTCCGTGTTTGTACGGAAATACAAGGCGTAAATGCGCTATCCATTTTTGCGAGAGGCTATAAAGCAAATGTAGGGCCTGCGTATGATATGAATATGTCGGAAAGCGTGTGCATCAATTGCGGACAATGTACTCTGTTTTGCCCTACCGCAGCTTTAACCGAAAAAGACGGAATAAAAGAAACTTTTAAAAACCTGAACGATAAAGAAAAAGTTTGTATCGTCCAGATTGCGCCGGCGGTAAGAGTGGCCATCGGGGAAGCTTTTGGATTTACTCCGGGTACGGATAAAACCTGCGAAACCGTTACCGCTTTAAGAATGCTCGGTTTTAAGGTTGTCTTTGACACTCAGTTCTCGGCCGACCTTACCATTATAGAAGAAGGCTATGAATTTATTAAACGTTTAACAACAGGCGGAAAGCTTCCCATGTTTACCTCCTGCTCTCCCGGCTGGATAAAATATCTGGAAACCTTCCATCCTGAATTTATTGAAAATGTTTCAACATGTAAGTCGCCTCAGCAGATGATGGGCGCGCTTATTAAAACTTTCTATGCGAAGAAAATGGGAATAGATCCGGCTAAAATATTTTCCGTGTCGGTAATGCCCTGTACCGCTAAAAAGTATGAATGCGCAAGGCCTGAAATGAACTCAAGCGGTTATAGGGATGTGGATGTAGTATTGACTACAAGAGAACTTGCAAAAATGATAAAACAGGCAGGAATCAAATATAGAGAACTTAAAAAAGGGCTGTTTGACCAGCCTCTGGGAGAATCTTCCGGAGCTGCTCCGATATTTGGGGTTACCGGCGGAGTTATGGAGGCGGCGCTCCGGACCGCCTATGAGGTTATCACCAAGAAAGAACTTCCTTCAATTGATTTTAAAGCGGTCAGGGGTCTTACGGGAATAAAAGAAGCAACGGTGGATGTTGCCGGTACAAAGGTTAATGTTGCCGTGGTCTCCGGCCTTTCCAATGTACATAAGGTTCTTACGGAAATAAAAGAAGGAAAAAGAAATTACCATTTTGTAGAAATTATGACCTGTCCGGGCGGTTGTATCGGCGGCGGCGGGCAGATTTATCCGCAGGGCGACACAGAAGCTATGGACAAGGGGCTTTATGACCTTCGGGCGGAAGGATTGTATTCAATTGATGAAAAAAAGAAGATCAGAAAATCCCACGAAAACCCGTTAATTACAAAAATTTATGAGGAATTTTTGATTGAGCCGCTCGGGAAAACTTCCCATAAGTTATTACACACTCATTACCATCATCGGGGTCCCAAAGGGGTACCGTCCGGTTTAAGAGACACGGTAAGTATAGGTTGAAAAGGGGGGAAAATGAATAAGTGTACATGCGCTCCTGAATTAAAAGAAAAAGAAACAATCGCCAATTTAAAAGAACTTCGAGAGTATATCAGACATCTGAAGCCTTTATATGACAAACAAGGGGCTCTTATGGGGATTTTACATAAAGTTCAGGATATCTTCGGCTATATTCCGAGAGAGGCGATGGATCTGGTTTCGGAAGAAACAGAAGTTCCTACAGCCCATATTTACGGCATGGCCACCTTTTACAATTTCTTTTCTTTGAAACCCAGGGCTAAATATCAGATATTTATGTGCAAGGGCACCGCCTGCTATGTGTCCGGAGGCGGTAGAATTTTAGAAAAGCTTCAGGAGGAGCTTAAATTAAAACCCGGAGAGGTTACTGAAGACGGACTTTTTGGCCTGGGTATTACCAGGTGCCTCGGGTGTTGCGGCTTGTCCCCGGTAATGCAGGTTAATGAGGAAATATTCGTCAGAATGGTTCCGGAAAAAGTTCCGGGTATACTTGAAAAATTCAGAAAACTGGAAAAGAAAGGAAAATAGTTTTCGGGAGACGGCGGGTGATTAAAAATATTCTTCTTGTTGACGATGATTCGGATTTTACCGACGCTGTAAAGAATTTTCTTGAAGCGGCTAACTACAATATAGAAGTGGAGAATAAGGATGAGAATGCCATAGCGCATATTAAAACTTCCCGACCCGACCTGGTGCTGCTGGATGTTTTGATGACAAAGGAAACCAGCGGTTTTGAAATAGCCGAAAAGATGAATTCAGATGAAAACTTAAATAAAATTCCCGTAATATTTCTGACAGCATACTTTAAACGAACAGGATTTACCGATAAGGAAGAGGAAATTATCAAGAAGTGGAAAAACGTAAAATATATACTGGATAAGCCTGTAAAACCGTCTATTTTGCTTGGTGTGATACAAAAATTATGAAACTCTCCGAGCTTACGCACGGAGTTTCGACGATAGGAGGTTTTTAAATTATTCACCGTAATGGTGCAGGGCACATCCCACGAACTCACGAGTTCTGAGCGGTTTTCTTGGGCATAACGTCATAAAGTGTATTTTTTACGAAAATATCCGGATATTTATGGTACAATTATGTGAAATAATATAATTAAAATGCCCCTTTTTGGGGCTTCAAAGGGAGGAAGTATGGCGCAGAAATTTATAATGATTATTGATGATGATTCGGATTTTGTTGATGCAACCAGGAACCTTCTGGAATCCAAAGGCTTTACGGTAAATACTGCTCCAAGCAGCGAGGAAGGTCTGAGTGTTATAAATAAAAACATTCCAGATCTCCTGCTTTTGGATGTCATGATGACAAAAAGAGACGAAGGTTTCGAATTCAGCAGAAAACTTTCAAAAGATGAAAAATTAAGTAAAATCCCGATAATAATGATTACCGGAATAAGAAAAGAAATGAACCTTCCCTTTGGTTTTGAAGCGGATAAGGAATGGCTGCCGGTAAAAGCGGTACTTGAAAAGCCCGTAAAGCCGGAACAGCTGCTCGCTGAGATCGGCAAGATAATAAAATAAATTGGTTTTTTGCGCAGGCCGGTGTTTTTTTTGACAAGGCTTTAATTTTGATTGGGTAGTATAAATTTTGCACTGAATTGTACTGCTTAGGTATACATGTCGCGGTATTTATCCCCCATTGTTTACTAATAGAAGTGTTGTATATATAAAACCACTCTTTTTGGGAAAGGAAAGAAAAATGCTGACAACACCAAAATCCTTAAGATTACAGATAGGAATATTTGGCCGGACTAATGTAGGTAAATCCAGTTTTTTGAACCTTGTATCCGGGCAGGATGTTTCTATAGTTTCTTCTATTCCGGGAACCACTACTGATGTCGTTGAAAAAGTAATGGAATTATTACCTTTAGGTCCGGTTGTTTTTTTAGATACAGCGGGTTTTGACGATAAATCATTGATAGGAAACTTGAGGATAAAGAAAACTGTAAAGATATTTGATAGAGCTGATGTAATAATTTTAGTTGTTGAACCCGGTATATGGTCGAGTTATGAGAAAAATATAATCAGCAAAGCAAAGAAAAACAATATCTCGCTTATAATTGTTGTAAATAAAATTGATTTAAAAAAACCTTCAAAAGAACAGATAAAAGATCTGAAAAAACAGACCAAAAGAATAATATTTTGTTCAAGCACGGATTACCCAAATAGAGATGTCTATGTTAATGAATTAAAAAAGCATCTGATTGAAATTAGCCCGGATGAATATTTCAATCCGCCGTCATTGGTGGGTGATTTGATGCCTGCCGGCGGTCTTGCGATATTTGTAATTCCCATTGATCTTGAAGCGCCGAAAGGACGGTTAATCTTACCTCAAGTTCAAGCGATGAGGGATGTACTTGATAATAATCAGGCGGTAATAACAGTAAAAGAATCGGAGTATGCGCAAGTATTAAGAAAACTTAAAAAATTACCGGATTTGGTTGTTTCAGATTCTCAGGCGGTCTTGAAGATGGTTGAAGCTTCACCCAAATCCGTCAAATGTACTACTTTCTCCATGCTCTTCGCCAGAAGTAAAGGCGATATTGTTGAATTTGCCAGGGGAGCGGTAGCAATAAAAAGTCTAAAATCAAACAATAAAATATTAATTGCAGAAGCCTGCAGCCATCATGCGATAGAAGATGATATTGGAAGAGTAAAGATTCCAAAATGGCTAAAGCGTTATGTCGGGGGTAATATTAAAATAGACGTAGCTTCCGGCAGGGATTATCCGGATGATTTGTCGGGATACAAACTAATAATACACTGCGGTGCGTGCATGTTAACAAGAAGAGAAATGCTCTCGAGGATGCAAAAAGCAAAAGAAGCAAATATACCGATAACAAATTACGGTATAGCTATATCATTTTTGCAGGGAGTATTGGAAAGAACTCTCTCTCCTTTTCCTTCAGCTTTAAGGGCTTTTAAAGAAAGGGAAAAATATTAAGTGCGGGGATATTAAAATATTTTTATCAGGGCAGAAAATATATATGAGATTAAAATGAAAATATTTAATACATTGCTTGAAAGTATTTACCAAAACAAACTTGTCAGCAGTGCAAGTATTGTTCGTATCTTGGAAAAAGATTCCGAGGAGAACTTAAATGCTATATTTAAATATGCCGATAAGATCAAAAAATTGCAGTTAGGCGAGGATATTATTCTAAGAGGAATAATTGAAATAGGAAACGTTTGTGACAACGGGTGCTTTTACTGCGGATTAAGGAAGGAGAACAAATTAATCGAACGGTATCGGCTTACCGAAAGAGAAATTATGAAATCAGCAGAGGAGATTAAAGCTGCAGGTATAAATACGGTAATACTGCAATCAGGAGAAGAAAAATATTTTAACTACAAAAAGATTTCAAGTATAATAAAAAAAATAAAAAACAAGCATGATATAACTATTACACTTTCACTTGGCGAAGCAGGCTATGATATTCTAAAAGAATGGCGGGAATGCGGAGCAGACAGATATTTTCTTAAAATAGAAACCACAAAAAAGGAATTATTTGAAAGAATAAAGCCGGGGAAAAAGCTGCAAAAAAGATTGAAGTGCATAGATAATCTTTTCAGGCTTGGGTATGAGGTGGGGAGCGGGAATATAGTGGGATTACCCGGTCAGACGATAAAAGATTTAGCTGAGGATCTGATTTATTTTCGTGAGAAGGAATTTGACATGATATCAATCAGTCCTTTAATCATTCATCCCAATACCCCGTTTATAAATGTAAAAAAAACAAACTATAGGATGTCTTTAAAAGTTCTTGCATTGGCCAGGATAATAACGAAAAATTCTAATATTCCTGCAACAACTGCTTTAGAAACACTTGATGGTAATTTAAGAAAAAAGGCGCTTAAGTCCGGAGCTAATGTCGTAATGATTAGTTTTACCCCGTTAAAATATAAGAGTAAATACGAAATATATCCTGACCGATGTGGAGGCGATAAATCTGCAGAATATAGTATAAGAAAAATAGCAGGGATAATTAAAATGAAATAAAGCATATAGACTGTGCTGCTGTCAATCATATCCTGTGCGAAAGAACGTAAAAAGCCGGTTTTTGTATCTAAAATATCAGGGGTATTTATGGTATAATAAAAATATAATTTCATAAAGGTTTTTGACTGGTAATGGTTGCCGGATACTTGGTTAAGATCGGCATTGAGTAAAGTAAATAAATAATATGACTTCTGTCATTGTATGAGGCTGCCGTATTAAATACAATAATAATATGAAAAGCAAAAAGAAAAACTGTCTTTTTCCGCAGGAATTGGAAAGGTATAAAAGACAGATACTTCTATTCGGTGAAAGCGGGCAAAAGAAGCTTAAGAAGGCCGTAGTCGCTGTAGCGGGAGCCGGCGGGCTTGGCGGGCCCGTTTGCAGTTACCTTGCGCTCGCGGGAATCGGGACAATAATATTATGTGATTATGACCGAATAGAACTTTCAAATTTAAACCGGCAGATTCTGCATGATGTTTCCGGAATAGGGATGAAGAAAGTTTTCTCCGGAAAAAGGAGTATAAATAGATTAAACAGCTTCGTAAAAGTCAGAACCGTAGCCGAAAAGCTTACGGAAGCAAATATTCCAAAATATATTAGAAGGGCGGATATTATTATAGATTGTCTTGATAATTTTGAGACAAGGTACCTGTTAAACGAGTATGCCGTTGCCGCAAAAATCCCGTTTATTTACGGCGGAATATGCGGAATGAGCGGTCAGATAAGTTTTATACATCCGCCGGGAACCTTTTGTCTGGCTTGTGTTTTTGAAGGGTTTCCAAAAAAAGAGGTGTTTCCGGTAGTAGGCGCTGTACCCGGAGTTATTGGTTCGCTCCAGGCTCTGGAAGCAATAAAATATTTGACCGGAAGCGGAAAGAATCTGAAAAATGTCATCTTGACCTGGGACGGAACAACTCAGGAGTTTAGAAAAATTGCAGTGAAGAAAAGTAGAAGCTGCAAAGTGTGCGGAAAGGCAGGATATGAAAGAAATAATCAATGAAGTGAAAATAAAAAATATACTTTCAAAAACAGAAGCTCCCGAAAAAAAAAGAGTTGAAGAAATTCTTAAGAAAGCAGCAGAGAAAAGGGGCCTTGAATTAGACGAGGTAGGAGTTCTTGTTAATTTAAAAGATAAAGGCCTTGTTGATGAACTTTATAAAACTGCGGCGAAAATCAAGGAAGAAATATACGGAGAGCGCTTGGTCTTTTTTGCCCCGCTCTATGTTTCGGACTTTTGTCTTAATGACTGCGCTTATTGCAATTTTCATCAAACAAATAAAACCCTAAAGAGAAGTAAACTTACCCTTTTGCAGGTAAAGGAACAGATAAAAATACTTGTTAATATGGGGCACAAGAGAGTGCTGCTGGAGTTTGGCGAAGATGAAAAAGAAAATCCCATAGAATACGTTGTTGATGTAATAAACGAGATCTATAAAGTTAAAACAGAAAAAGGAAATATTCGCAGGGTTAACGTTAATATTGCCGCAACTACTGTGGAAAATTATAAAAAGATTAAAGCGACAAACATTGGTACTTATCAGCTCTTTCAGGAGACCTATCACAGGCCTACTTATGCAAAACTACACAAGGGCCCGAAAGCGGATTATGAAAGGCAGCTTACGGCTCATGATCGGGCGCTTGAAGCCGGTATTGATGACCGCGGCCTGGGAGTGCTCTTTGGTCTTTATGATTGGAAATTTGAAATTCTCGGGATGGTTTCTCATGCAAAACATATGGATGAAGAAGGGGGCGTGGGCCCGCATACTATATCAGTGCCCAGGTTATGTCAGGCCCCGAATGTAAAGTATTCCCCGGAATATCCTGTCTCCGATGAAGATTTTTTGAAAATAATAGCGATTTTACGCCTGGCTGTTCCCTATACCGGTATGATCATTTCCACGAGAGAAACACCGGAAATAAGGCGCAGGGCTTTTAAAATAGGGATTTCTCAGACTTCAGCCGCTTCTGTTACCTCCATCGGCGGCTACGGTAAAAAAACGGATTCGGTGCAATTTACGGTTCATGATACAAGAAGTCTTGAAGAAGTCATTAAAGATGCTTTGACTGACAAACTTTTACCGTCTTTTTGTACGGCCTGCTACAGGCTGGGACGCACCGGAGAAGATTTTATGCACTTGTCAAAGCCGGGAGAAATCCATAAATTTTGCCGTACCAACGGGTTGCTTACTTTTGCGGAATATCTGGAAGATTTTGCTTCCTCAGAACTAAAAGAGGACGGTTATAAGGTGATTAATTATTATATAAAAAAAATTAATAACCCGCTGTTACTTACACAGGCCCAAGAGGGGCTGGAAAAGATAAAGCAGGGGAAAAGAGACATCTTCTATTAAATGCAATTACAAATGACGAAGGACAAATTACAATATATGGAAAAGTAAATATTTAGGGCTAAAGATAATTGCAATAAATAAATTACGAGATATTGTAAGTTGTCATTTGTAATTATTTTAAGGGGTCAAACCGTGTGTTACTCTATACCTGG
>JAZDIO010000197.1:0-6691 GCA_043804965.1 Candidatus Firestoneibacteriota bacterium
GGATAAATGGTAAATATATCAGCTTTTAAAGCGCTTAAGTATGATTTGGAAAGATACGGACAACTTTCAAAGGTGGTTTCTCTGCCTTATGATGTAATTACTCCCAAGATGCAGGAGGATTACTACGCCAAATCCGATAAAAATATTGTCAGGGTAATTCTTAGAAAAGAAGCGGGGAAAGGCGAGGTCTATTCTCAGGCGGCTAAGGAACTTTCTAGTTGGATAGACGACGGTACTCTTGTTTACGAAAAAAAACCGGTTTTGTTCGTGCATCAACAGCAGTTTTTATTGGAGGGGGAAAAAAAGACAAGAACCGGGCTTCTCTGCCTGGTCAGGCTGGAAGAGTTTGCCGGAAAGAATATCCTGCCTCATGAACATACTTTTCCGTCTCATAAAGCTGACCGTTTGAAACTTCTGGAAGCCTGCGGCGCCAATATGAGCCCCATCTTGGGGCTTTACGAAGGTTCTTATAACTTTAAAAATATTACCTCGAAAAAACCTTATGCTGTTTTTAAGATGAAAGATAAAAACGGAGAAGTGGTAAATAAAGTGTGGTGCGTTCGTGATGAAAAATCCTTGTTAAACGCCGTAAAAGCTTTTAAAAACAAAAAAGTCTTTATTGCCGACGGCCATCACAGGTATGAAGTGGGTCTGTTTTTCAGAAATAAGATGAGAAAATTATACCCTGCTTCCACGGATTCGTCCTGGAATTATATTATGTTCACTCTTATATCCTTGCATGATAAAGGCCTGGTTGTTCTTCCGACGCATCGCCTTGTGAAATTCGTCTTTAAAGTAAGTAAACAAAAAATGTTTGAGGCCCTTGCTCCATATTTTGAAATAAAGGAATTAAAAACTCCTGAAAGCAAAGACCTCATACTATATACTGACAGCAGATATTACGCTCTTGAGCCAAAAAAGAATAAAGCATTTTTTGCTATTAAGGAAAAACACTCGTTGATCTGGAAAAAGCTGCCGACCTCTCTATTGCACCACTTAATCCTGAAAAAATTACCGCAGGTAAAGGAAATATCTTATACCCGTGATATTCCCGAAGTAAAAGAGAAAGTGAATAACGGGGCTTTTCACGCAGGTTTTATAATACCTGATATCTCCGCAAAAACAATAATAAATATATCCTATAAAATGGAAAAGATGCCCCACAAAACAACATATTTCTATCCCAAGCTCCCTGTAGGAATTGCGTTTAATAAGTTTTAACCGCCAAGATTATACTTTTAGCCGAATAACATATGGAAAATTAATCAGAATTTAAAAAATGATTTTCTGTTGAAATGGTTAGGTTTGTCTGGTATTATTATAAAGGTATTAAAAATGGCAAAAGAAAAATCGAAAGACATAAAACCTTTTAAAGTGAAGGTAAAAGTTAAAAAAAAGACGGAAAAAATAAGGCCCGTAAAGCCTTTGGTTAAAGTTGTTTCTAAAAAGGGGAAGGCCGCGTTATCAACTTTAAAGGTAAAAACTCAGGGAAAGAAACCTGTTATCGTAAAGACTTCAATACAAAAGCCCGCGAAAAAACCGGATCATACTTCATTAATGTACAAAAAATACGACGATAAGGTTACGGATTTCTATGGCTCTACCCGTATTGTTCTCCTGACTCGCGATTCCTACTGGCTTTTTGCCTATTGGGAAGTAGCGCTTCCCCGGATAGAAGAGGCAAAAAAAGAGCTGGGCCGGGAGTTTTATGCTTCTAAATCAATACTCAGGGTCTATGAAGTTACAAATATAGATTTTAACGGAAGCAATGCGCACGGATACTTTGATATTACCCTGGAAAATCTTGTAATAAGTTATTACCTGAAAGTCTATGCCCCTGAAAAATCCTGGGTGGCGGACATCGGGATACTTGCGCCTTCAGGAAAATTCTTCACGCTGGCGAGAAGCAACGCGATGTCAACTCCGGCAGACAGTATGTCCAGTTTTGATTATGAGGAGTGGATGGATTCCTCGGAAGCCTGGAAGGTGTATATTACAAAAGCAGGGGGAGGAGCCGGCGGAATTGAAGGCATCTATGGCGGGGAGCAAAGACCGTTTGATTCTACCTCGGGTTCCGGCGGGGTAAGCAGTTTATCCAGCCCCGTAAAATACGAAAAAAAACCTTCGGCATTCTGGATGAGAGTCGGAACGGAGCTCCTAGTTTACGGAGCTACGGAGCCGGAGGCGAAAGTTACCATTAATAACGCAAAGGTTGTGTTAAATCAGGACGGAAGTTTCTCCGTAAGATTCGCGCTTGCAGACGGTGTTCATACTCTTGACATAATTGGAAGATCGGCTGACGGGAAATATAAAAAATCATTTAAGATTACTGTAACTCAAGATACCAAGAAGGTGGAGTAATGCCTAAAGGATATTTAGCTTTAGTTCTGCACGCTCACCTGCCTTATATCAGGCATCCGGAGCATGACGATTTTCTTGAAGAGGACTGGTTTTATGAAGCCGTTTTCGAAACGTATATTCCTTTACTTCTCGTGTATGAACGGCTGGTGGAAGATAATGTTGACTTTCGTGTTACGATGTCTCTTACTCCCCCGCTTATTAATATGCTGGCCGATCCCCTGCTGCAGGACCGGGCCCTTAATCATATAGAAAAACTCATAGAACTTTCAGAAAAAGAAATAAGGCGTACGGAATTTGAGCCTCATTTTAATAATGTAGCCAAGATGTATAACTGGAAATTTAACGAATACAGGGCATACTTTCTGAAGTATGACAAGAATATCGTAAATTGGTTTAAGAAATTCTCAGACCTGGAAAAATTGGAACTAATCACCTGCGGAGCCACTCACGGTTATCTGCCTTTAATGCGCGTGAATGAAAAAGCGGTACGGGCTCAGATAAAAGTAGCCGTGGACTGCCACAAGAAGCATTTGGGGAAACAGCCGAACGGGATTTGGCTTCCTGAATGCGCTTATTATCCCGGTGTTGAAAAAATCCTCAAGGAAAACGGGATTAACTTTTTCTTTGTCGACTCCCACGGTGTAAACTACGCAAAACCGAGGCCGAAATACGGGGTCTTTGCCCCTATATTTACAAGAAGCGGTACGGCAGCATTTGCAAGGGATATAGAATCTTCAAAACAGGTCTGGAGCGCGAAGGAAGGCTACCCGGGCGACTTCTATTACAGGGAATTTTACAGGGATGTCGGTCATGATCTGGAGTATGAGTATATAAAGCCTTATATTAACGAGGGCGGGCTTCGAACCTTTACAGGGATGAAATACTACAGGATTACCGGTGCTTCGGATTATAAAGAAGCGTATGATCCCTGGATAGCAGGCCATAAAGCGGCGGAGCATGCAGGGAATTTTCTTTTTAACCGTGAAAAACAGGTGGAGTTCCTTGCGTCCAGGATGGACAGAAAGCCGATAATTGTAGCGCCTTATGATGCCGAGCTTTACGGACATTGGTGGTACGAAGGGCCGCAATTCCTTAATTTCTTCTTCAGAAAAGTTTATCATGATCAGGATGTTTTTAAAACTATTACGCCGAGCGAGTATCTTAAGGAATATCCGAAGAATCAAGTCTGCTCTCCATGTGAATCCAGCTGGGGTTATAAAGGCAGCCATGAAGTATGGCTCGAAGGGGGGAATGACTGGATCTACAGGCATCTTCATAAAGCCGCGGACAGAATGTGCGAAATGGCGGCCGGATTTCCCGATGCAGAAGGGGTATTAAAACGGGCTTTAAATCAAATGGCCAGGGAGCTTTTATTGGCGCAGGCCTCCGACTGGGCTTTTATTATGAAGACCAGGACCAATGTAGGCTACGCGGTTAATGCCACTAAAGCCCATCTGTCAAGATTCACCAAACTCTACGAGGATATAAACAGCAACTCCCTAGATCTCCCGTGGCTTAACTGGACAGAATATAAAGACAATATCTTCCCGGAGATTGATTATAAAGTTTACCTTTAGGCAGATACGGGATCCAGTGTCTTTAGAAATGCGTTGAAGCTTGTTCTTTTTATGAATTTAAAGTCCCAAAAAGTATTGAACTGTTAAAGATGCAGTAAATAAAAAACAGATATCTATCTGGAGGGGAAAAATATGGCCATAAATAAAATATTAACTATGTCGGTGCTGTCGGTAGTTGTTTCTTTTCTGATTGCCGGATGCAGCCAGAACCTGGACAGGACTAATCCCCTGGATCCTTATAGAATGAATCAAGACGGAGAAAATAACGGGTCAAGTTTTATTGACGGGCATGTCCGGACAAGCAGCCTGGCGGGCATCCAGGGAGCTGCTGTGACAACAAGCCCTGTTACCTGGACGGTTTATACGGACAGCACAGGGTACTACAGATTTGATTCTCTCCAACCCGGTAATTATATTATTAATGTTTCTAAAACAGGCTACCAGACTCTTAGCAGGCCTGTGGTTCTCGGAAATAATGGGATGACCCAGGATTTTACGCTGAATTGACACGGAAAATTTTGTTTAAAATTATTGCGCAGGAGCAATTAACAGGAGCCTGATGTTTAACCGCGCAATTTTTTACTGATTTTTACGACTATACTATAGCCCAAAAAGGACAGCAGTTTAATGCCGTTAGAAGATGCGATATACATTGAACAGTGCAAAAATGGAGATAGCTCAGGTTTTTATAATTTAGTTAACAAATATAAAGATTTGATTTTTGCTGTAATTTTGCAAAGAAATATAGATAGAAATAATGCTGAGGATTTGACGCAAGAGGTGTTTGTTAAGGCATATTATTCATTACCTAAACTTAAAAACTCTGATAAATTTGCCGGCTGGTTATACGGCATTGCCTATCATACAAGCATAGATTGGATAAGAAAGCGGAAAAAAGAAAGAACGGTTTCTATTGAGCAGGTCCCGAATCTTAATTTAGGCAATGACCAACAGGATGCTGATGAAGAGCAGAAGGAAAGAATGAAGACGCTTCACGAAGAATTGCAAGAACTACCGGAGGAAACAAAATCAATATTAATGCTCCGGTATATTGATGAATTTTCCTATGAAAAAATAAGCAGCGTTTTAAATTTGCCGATTTCAACTGTTGAAACAAGGCTTTACAGGGCGAGGCAGTTATTAAGGGCGAGAATGACAAAAAGAGAGTGTGCCTGATGCATAAAAATATCGAAAAGCTTATATTGAAATCATTTGAGAATAAACTAACTCAACAGGAGCAAAGCGAGCTAAACGATCATTTGCTTGTATGCGCTTCGTGCAAGGCCTTATTTGAAGGATATAAGCGGGATGACCTGCTTATGGGGCGTATTTTCAAAAATAAAAAGCTGCCGCCGGAATTTATTGAGAACTTAAAAAAAGAGATATCGAGCGGTATTCAAAGAAAAACGATAATTAATGATAACAAAAGTATATTTGGAATGCCAATTGTAGTTCCGATAGGCCTTGCCGCTATTTTCCTGATTGCTTTCGCAGGTATATTTACATATAATTATTTTTTTCCGACTAAACAGCCGTCAGTAAACCGGCAGCAAACCCCGATGAATTTGAATAATACAAATACCTCGGATACTCAGATCTCGGAAATGCCGGAAATAACTGCGGAGCCCCTTAAAGAAAAATTGACCGCAGAATTGCCGAAAGAAAATAAAACAGCGGAAAACCCGGGATCCTGTACGGAGACGCTGTTGGTAGCAGCCGGGAAAACATGGCAAACTGCAAAGACTGTGGAAAATGTGGATACTGCATCGGTAAAACAAGGCTCGGGGACCCGGTTTGATTATAATGCCTCAAAAGAGATTCGATTGGATAAGATAAAGGGTGTAAAAATGAAATATGAAGGATTTGTAAAAGAAAATAGCCGTTATGTCTTATCGAAAAGCGAGAGCGGCGCCAAAAATTATTATTTTGAAATAATTTTTCCTAAAAAAGCAGAAATTAACAGAATTGTAGTTGATACCGGCTATTGGAATTATAAGGGAGAAACCTATTCGGGGATGTATAACTGCCAGATTGTATATGATAATTTTAAATTTGGTAATTGGAGAGTATTAAAAACATATAATAAAAACAAATTGTTGCATTTGGAAATAAAAGAAAAGTGTTCTACGGATAAAATAAAAATAGAATTTCGTCCTGCGCTGGTTATCGAGGAACGCTGCAGCGTCACTAATAATATAACCACAACCAATGTCTATCTGGGGAATATAAGTAATTTTGAAGTTTATGGATGTGAAATAACAAAATAGCCAGCCGATAGATAATAGATATCTGAAACAAACCCGCACCTCATCCCCTGCTTTTTTACTCTTCATAAAATATTATGCAAGTTTTTATCATTTTATACGACTATATTTTAAATGCCGGATTATCTGTTTATTAGCAAAAAAAAAGCGAAAGATAAGCAAAAATCAGGCAAAACGGAGGAAGATGTGAGGATTACACTTGCGATTGTTTTTGTTGTTATGGCTCTTTGCGGTTATAGCGAAGCGCGAAATGTTATTGGCTGGATGTCAAAAAAGGCTGCTCCTGAAAGGTTGAAGCTTGGCAGCTTCAGTATTTCAGCGGGAGCGGGGTTTAGTTTTCCTGCCGGGGATATTACAAATGTTTTAAACGGAGGTGTTGAACCTGATTTATCCCTCTCGTGGAATAATTTTCTTATTAATGATTTTTCGCTCGTCCTTTCCGGCAGTTACTGTGTGTATACGGGAAAGGTTGATACTGCCAATCTGTTT